>JACRBO010000566.1 GCA_016219235.1 Chloroflexota bacterium | reverse complement strand
GCCAGATCGACCACGTTACCGCGCGCGATGAAGGCACGAAATTCCTTGAGCATGATAGGCCTCCGCATGGGATTGGTTGCTGCGGAAGTAGTATAGCATTGAACGAGGTGAATGGTGAAAAGGGACAAGCTGAGAAAGAGGTCTATTAGGTTATAATTGAAGCACCCTGATCATTTGTAAGGTCAACCATGCCAGATCAACTAGAACTGTTTGAACGATCACCGCGCTACGTAACCAACCGGGCGAAATCTTTCGCCAATTATCAAGCCGAGGGCGCGAAGTGGATTACCCTGGCCACAGGTGAATACTACCCGGATATTCTGCCGGCGGCCTGCGATCTGTATAAACCTGTGCTGGTTCTGTTTGGACAATTGCTCAAGAGTTCGGAATCATCGGAACGGCTCTTGCGGCAAATTAACGATGTCCCGGATGGCTGGATGCGCGTTCAATTGGCACGAGTGTTTCGCAAGTATGTTAGCCCTGCCACCCCGGTTGAAATGCTCAAAGTCAAGTCTCGGCTCAAGCAAATCGTCGATGAGTTTGGAAAAGCGTTCCGACCAATTCAAGAAGTACAACCAGCATTTGAAGGCCGCCCCATGCCAGACGAAGCCTTATGTGCCATACTCTGGGAATACAAGGATCGTGGCAAGAAAGGCTATGATTTGACAGAACGCTTCTTCGACATGGTACGCTCTCAATTGCCGGAATTGACGATGCATGGCCCGGAACGCGCCGGACGCGATGTGTTAATGGGCGAAGTCTTCAAAGACTATCCAAACCCGACTCGACCGGTTGATTTCGTCATTCACGAAAAGAGCGGCAAACACGAAGTCCTGGCGATTGGCCTGGCGCGTTACGATTCGGATCGAGGTGGCGCACAAGAAGATGACCGGCCCGGTCAGTATCGAAGCGCCGTCGATGAAATACTTGGCTACGCCCATCAGCATGGCTTGAGAACCAAAGTCGTCTTGCTCAATGATGGACCAGGTCTATTGCTTGGCACGATGTGGGCCGACTACATCAAACTTGAAGATCGCTACAAAGGTGAAGTGTTAGTTGTTACGCTTCGGATGATTCCTGAGCGATTGACACTGAAATGGCTGCGCAGTCGACCGGCAAAGGAATAACATGGCGTCCGGCTTATCGAAGACGAAATGGAACGGGAACGAACTCTTCCGCGACGAAGCCTCGAATGGCTCGGCGCTAGATGTGACGCTCACCTATGAAGGGAAAAAGCCTGAAGAAACAATCCTTCAGACCGAACCGGCCAGACTGCAATTCATGTGGGAAGGCGATTCGCCTGATAATCGGCTCTACTATGGCGATAATTTGCCTATTCTGGCGGCGTTGCTAAACGATCAGTCAGTTTGTGGCAAGGTCCGCTTAGTCTACATCGATCCACCCTATGCGACCAAAAGCATTTTCCAATCGCGCGCGTTGAATGACGCCTACTCCGATTTGTTATCGGGTGCGCACTACCTTGAGTTTATCCGGGAACGGCTGATACTGCTGCGCGAACTATTAGCCGTTGATGGATCGATCTACGTTCATCTTGACGACAACATGGCCTTTCAGGTTAAGGTCATTATGGATGAAGTCTTCGGTCGCAGCAACTTTCGCAATTGGATCACCCGTAAGAAATGCAACCCCAAGAATTACACCCGCAAAACCTACGGCAATATTTCGGACTACATTCTGTTCTACACTAAGTCAAAAGACTATGTTTGGAATCGCGCCGTAGACACCTGGACAGACGAGCATGCTCAGCGTGAATACACTTACGTCGAGGAACATACGAGTCGAAAATACAAGCGGGTTCCAATCCATGCCCCCGGTGAGCGAAACGGCGAAACGGGTAAACCCTGGCGCGGCATGAATCCGCCGCCGGGTAAACACTGGCAATATACGCCGGCTACGCTTGAGGAAATGGATGCGCGCGGTGAAATCTACTGGTCCCCTAACGGTAATCCACGCCGGAAGATATATTTAGACGAAAGTCAGGGTATTCCCGCACAGGATATTTGGTTGGACTTTCGCGACGCGCACAATCAGAACATCGAAATCACGGGCTATCCAACCGAGAAAAACCCCGCCTTAATCAGGCGCATTATTGAAGCTTCATCTAATTCTGGTGACCTGGTGCTAGATTGCTTTTCAGGTTCCGGCACGACTTTAGAAGTTGCCGCCAACCTGGGGCGCAACTGGATCGGCATTGATAGCAGTTTTGAGGCCATTGCCACAACGCTAAAACGCTTTGCGCACGGGACTGAACCGATGGGCGATTTTGTCGGTAAACGCACCACTCAGCGCCAGGCAGCGATCAAATCTCGACCGATGTTTCAAACTACTGATTTTGCTTTGTCTGCCCCAACCTCCCTGGCCACCGAATTGGCAGATATATTAGCCCGGTGGCGAGCGTGGATAGGGTAAATGCCAGCGTGGCTAAAACACGCTGACCGAATTGACGACGCGCGCCCTCAGCGGGATTCGCGGGTTCTTCGGGCCGGACTCGAACGAGTATGAGCAAGCGGGCGGCACGCGCAGTAGCGAGCGCAAGAAGCCCACGCGCAAGACGAAGTAATCATCAGTACAGTTGTAAGCAGGAAACGACTCTCCCCGAAGGCGCAGTTCCTTCGGGGAGAGTCTTATTTCGTGCTCTTCGTGTCCTTCGTGGTTAGCTGAGCGACGCCAGCGCCCACGGCAGCAACTTTGGATTGCACGCGATGCAATCCGGCTCCACGTAATTCCACGGCTGGCGCTGATGGTTGATCAACTGCCCGCCCGCTTCCTCGATGATGATCTTGCCCGCCGCGCCGTCCCACGGCATCAACGCGCTGTGATAGTACACATCGATCCAGCCCGCGGCCAGATAACACATGCCCAGCGCCGCCGAACCGATGGCGCGAATGGTGCGGCTTTGCAGGCCGGTGCGCTGCACCCACGCCAATTCACGTGAGCGGGCTTCTTCGCTCTTGCCCCAGTCCAGGCCGATCACCGCCTCGCGGACGTCACTCGCTGTCGAGACGTGAATCGGCTGGCCGTTCAGCGTCGCGCCCCGATCGACCTCGGCGGCAAACAGGTCCTCGCGTAAAGGATCATAGATCGCGCCCAGCACCGGCCGCCCGGCGCGCACCAGCGCGATCGAGGTGCTGAAGACCGGGATGTGCCGCGAGTAATTCGTCGTGCCATCCAGCGGATCGATCACCCAGATCGAAGTCGCGCCAGCGGGTGGCTGGATGTTTTCTTCGGCCAGAATCGCGGCGAGTGGATCGCGCGCGCGGATTCGCTCGACAATCGCGGCCTGCGCCGCCAGATCGGCATCGGTGTACAAATCGCGCAGGCCCTTGGCGTAAATCTCGCGCGGCTGCACATACATCTGCCGCAAGATACCGCCCGCCAGGCGGGCGAGTTCGATGGTAAATTCCAGAAGTTCAGACATTCAACCTCAATTCACAATGCTCAATGCACAATGCACAATGCTCAATGCACGGTTCGTGCGGCGCGTCAGGCATTTTGCATTTGTCATTGTTCATTTGTCATTTTAGAAGCGCATCCGCCGCGACCGCCGCCTCGTTCAGGGCCTGCGCGGGATCGCGTCCGCCCACGGCGGCATTGACGGCACGCACCAGCAATTGCGCGATGCTGCCCCACTGGGCGATGTCGGGCTGCGCCTGTGCGACGGTCAGCAGATCGTAAGCAACTTTGAAGCCGGCATTGGTGGCAAATGTCTGGGCCAGACCCTGCGCCGCCGATCGACGCACGGGCAGCCAGCCCGTCAACTCCGACCAGCGCACGGTCTGCGGCGCTTCGGAAAACCAGCGCACAAACAGCCAGCCCGCCAACTGCCGGCTGGGCGTGCTGCGCAGCATAATCCAGGCGGGGCCGGTCAATGTCAGCGTGGGGGTGCGGCGGCCATACGGCACCGGCGACACCCCCCAGCGAAAGCCGCCGCGCGCTTCAACCGCCGCAAACACCGCCGGCAGCTGCGTGCTCTGCACGAAGATCATCGCTACTTTGCCGCGCGCAAAATCGAAGATCGCTTCGTCGTCGCTGCGATAGAAGCAGCCGCTGGCCGCCGTCTCTTGCAGCGTGGTCAAGGTGCGCACGCCTTCTTCGCTGTTGAACGACGTGCGCGTGCCGTCCTCGCTGATGATCGAGCCACCCCGGCTGTTCAGCCAGGCCGTGGCAAAATCGGCGCGCGGCTCAAAGCCAAAGCCGTACACATCCGGTTGGCCGTCGGACGTGGTATCTTTCGTCGCCGCCTCGCAGATCTCTTTGAACAGCGGCCACGAATTAGGCGCTTCAAAATAATTGCTGGCAGCCAGTCGATCGCTGTTGTAGACCAGCACCACGCCTTCGCCGCCCAGCGGAAAACCGATCAGTTCGCCGGTGCGCGGATCGCGCGTCATGTCCAGCATGGCCGGATACAAGTCGTCCAGATCAGTGGCGGTGAACCCAAAGCGGATGTCGTTGGCGAACTGCTGCATCGGCACCACGGCGCTGCCCAGCGACCAGCCCACCGCCGAGGGGCGAATGACCAGATCGGGCGCACTGCCGTTAGCGACGGCGGTTTTGATCTTGGCGCCGAGCTGAGCTTCACTGCCGTGAAATTCAGGCACGATTACCACGCGCCAGGGATTGATGGCGTTGAACTCGTCGATCTGCGTCAACAGCGCTTCGCGCAGGGCGCCCTCATACGAATGCCAGACGACGATCTCCTGGCCCTCGGGCCGCACCGGCGCGATCGGTTGTGAGCTGGCCGGCGCACAGGCGGCTACGCTTACTGCGCCAAGCACCAGCCAGATCAATAGCTGTGAAATCCGTTTGGTCATAAGGTATCTACACTGGATCAAAGTGCGTTGAGTATAACCGACCGATCAAGTCGCGTCAAACACGCGGCTACGGTGGTGTGATATACTTTTGCGCATGTCGGCAATTTTAGTGCAGTGGGGCGCGTGGTCGATTAGCGTGTACGCCGCGTGTTTAAGCCTGGGGTTGTTCCTCGCGTTGATCGTCGTGGGTGTGGAGGCGCGCGCGCGTCATATCCGATCGGCGATCTGGCTCGATGCCGCACTCGCCGCGCTCACGATTGGGGTGGTC
>JACRBO010000565.1 GCA_016219235.1 Chloroflexota bacterium | reverse complement strand
TGGGCTGTAATCCGACGAACTCCACGCCCAATCCTACGCCTTCGCCCCCGCCCGTTACGGGCTGTGTCACCCAGAACAGTGTACCGCTGACTCTGTTGTGCACTTTCAACCTATCGCTCAACAACAGCACGTTCGGACCACCGCTTCCCCCGCTGCCAGGCTATAGCTGTGCCCCCGGTTCGGCTCGTGCGCTCGGGCAGTCGGCCACTGGCACGGCAATACTGACATATGGGCTGGATAATTTCGACAGCGACAACGAAACCAAGATCGGCCTGGGCGTTACGAACGGCGCTTACGCCGGTCTGGTTGCGCCGATCAGACAGCTCGATCCGACGTGCACCCAAGTGCTAACGGCAGTGGCGGTGCAGGCCACTTTTCAACTCTCGCATATCTCCATCATCGACAAGCAGACTCTGCCCACCTGCGTGTATCGATCGCGCATCTCATTCCAGTCGTTCATCGTGACCGGCCTGCCGGTGTTCGCGCATCCCCAGATGCCCGCCGCGTTTCAAGATGGCATCCAGGCCGATCTCTGGCGCAAGCTCGATCGGATGGTGGCCGAACGCATGAATGAATTGTTGAACCAGGATCAACTTACGCCCATGCCGCCGCAGGCAACCGGCCGTTGCAGCGATTGGGCTGTATTGGTCGAGTAACCGACGTTACCAGGTCCACTGGCAGACTCGTTGAGCAGTCCGATGTTTGCGCGGTGAACCGTCAATCGGTAATCAGTCAACTGGTAACCGGTAACTGGTTGACCAATGACCAGTTACCGATCACCAGTTACCAGGCCCTCAAACACCGTCCTCACCAACGTTCCATCATCACTGCTGAGATTCCACATCATCATGCCGCCGAGGTGGTGATCGCGAACGTAATCGGCTTTGAAGCCGATCGATTCGGCGTCGTCGTAGGTGATGAAGATCCGATCGGCGGCGCTGTACAACCACGGCACTTTTGCTTCATCGCTCCAATATCGAACGTAGCCATTGCGATTGATGTAGTTCTCCGCTAAATCCCAGTAGGTGTACGCGCTGCCATCGAAGGTGCCTTTGGGCAATTTCGGCGCACGTTGATACAGGCCGTTGTTCTCCGTCGCAACATCCGCCCAGCCATGCGCGTAAAACGGCACGCCCAGGACGAGTTTGTCCGGCGACACACCCGCATCCAGATAGGCGCGGACCGCCGCGTCGTCGTTGTTGAGCGGATACGCATCGTCGGTGACGGCGAACAACGGCGAATGGAAGTTGGTGGTCTTGCTCCACGCACCGTGAAAATCGTAGGCCATCAAGTTGAACCAGTCCGCGACCTGCGCCAGTTCCTCGATTTCATAATTGGGCAAGAGGCTTGCGCCGGTGGGCATCGCGATCGTCAGCAAGTACGATCGTTTGTCGCGTTGACCGCGCTCGTCGAGTTGGCGGCGAAACTCCTGCATCAACAACGTGAGGTTGCGCCTGTCTTCAGGCCGCGATGCGTCGCCGATGCCGGGAAATTCCCAGTCGATGTCCACGCCGTCGATCACATCAGGGTAGGTGTCCAGGTAGAGATCGAGACATGACGTGACGAAGGCGCGGCGCGAGTCAGCGGTGAGCGCAGCGTCCGAGAAGCCCGTGGAGGCTGTGCCGCCGCCCAACGCGATGAGCACTTGCAGGTGCGGATAGCTGCGCTTGACCACGCCCAGATCGAGCAGGTTCTTGTGGTCGGTGTACTCGTCGCCATACTTGCACGTCGAGGTTTCCAGATCGATCTCGCCGAAGGCGTAGATGACGTGCGTCACCAGGTTGGCCGTGATGCTGTAGGCCGAATAGGCGTGCGCTGAGATGCCCCACGCCGGATAGTAGCCTACGCTGCGATAAGCCAGTTGCTCGATCGAAACGGTCGGCACAACCGTTGGCGCAGGCGTTGAGGTTGATGCAGGCTGATCGGTTGGCGTCGCAGTGAGTGCGATCGTCGGCAGCGGCGTGCGTGTCGCCAGGGGCGGCGGGGTGCGTGCCGTCGGCGTCGCGTCGAAGGGCGCAGAGACCATGCACGCGCTGAGCATGATCAGCGACAGGAATACCATGAGGATTCGCGCAGTAGACATGAATGGGATTATACTTCAGGCGCGGGGCGCGAGGGGTCGATCAGTTAATTGATCAATCGGTGATTGGTTCACCGGTTGACCAGTTACCAGTTGACCAGTTACCGATTTACCAATTGACCAATCACCATCTTCCACAGGAGTCAGCATGTTCACTCGATCTCTCACTCGCCTCGGCCTCGCCCTCATCATCGTCATTGCTTCATTGCTGTTCATCGCCTCATTTACCACCGCAGCGGTCATCGCCCGCCCGCGCACTGATCTGATCGTCAACCCCGGCGAATCGATCCAGGCCGCCATCAATGCCGCGACGGATGGCGACACGATCATCGTCAACGCGGGCACGTACACGGAAAGCCTCACGCTGAGCAAGCCCGTCTCACTAACGGGCGTCAACTCCGACACGACGATCCTTCACGCCGTCGCGGGTCAACGCGTGTTGACGGTGACGGGCGCGACAATCACCAACTCCGTCGTGATTTCGGGGCTGACGTTTACAGGCGGTAGTGCAGATTATGGCGGGGGAATGTTGATCACCAACACGGCGCAGCCCAACCTACAAGCTGTGCAATTCATTAGCAATGCAGCCGGTATCAGCGGCGGCGGCGTGTACGTAACCGCACCACTCACACTTACGAACGCGGTCTTCACAAGTAACACTGCATACATTGAAGGGGGTGGAGTATATGCTGAACAAGCATTGGTAGTCGATAACACCACGTTTGTCGGCAATGCCGCCACGGGAGTTTGGCCGCCGGTGGCCGCTGAGGGCGGCGGAATATATACGCTTGGCGATCTGACGATGATCAATTCAAATTTGTCACACAACTCTTCAATTATGGGAGGGGGCGCGTTTGCCGCTGGACAAGTGATATTGACACAGACAGATTTTATCAACAACGCAACACGTCCAGGTGGTGATGGCGGCGGTTTATATGCACTCAATGGCCCTGTCTCATTATATGGTGGTAGATTCATCAGCAATACAACGACTTATGGCTATGGCGGAGGGCTGGATATATTCTTGGGCGGAGACCTGGTGGCCACAGGCACACAGTTCATTGGCAACTTTGCTTACTTTGGCGGCGGTGGCTTATTCGGATACAAGATGACGTTGAGCGACACACTCTTTGAACGCAACGTCGGCCAGATAGATGGTGGGGGAGCGGTTTGGGCCTACAGATCAGTCGAGATTAACAATTCACAGTTTGTGAGCAACACAGGGCGAGGCGGCGGCGGTATTATTGAGTGGAGCGGCGCGGCAACAATTAGCGAAACGAGTTTCAGGGGGAACACCTCGACTGACAATCAAGACGGCGGAGGTCTCTTACTCAT
>JACRBO010000064.1 GCA_016219235.1 Chloroflexota bacterium | reverse complement strand
GACGAATCAAGCAGATTTTTGATTGCGGATTGTAGACACTTGCACCGCGCTGCCGCGCAGCGTGCAGTGCAGGTGTTGCTGATTGTTGATTGGCAATCAGCAATCTGAAATCATCAATCAGCCATTTAGGCCGCATGCCGCGCAGCCCGGCCAGACCGCTGCCGCGCAGAAAGTGCATCAGCACGGATTCGGTTTGATCGTCGGCGTTGTGTGCTACGGCGATCGTTTCGCTGCCGTTGGCTAAAGCCACTTCCATCAAGAAACCGTAGCGCACCTGCCGCGCTGCCTCTTCGCTGGACAGTTTATGCGTGCGCGCAAAGGCCGCCACGTCACGCGACTCGATCGTGTACGGCAAATCCCAGCGTTGAGCGAGGTCGCGCACGAAGTCTGCATCGGCCCGCGCTGCGTCGCCGCGCAGTTGATGATCGAGGTGGGCCACGTGCAAACGAAGATCGTATTCAGAGGCGAGCGTCTTCAGCACGTGCAGCAAACACACCGAATCCGCGCCGCCGGAGACGCCGACGATCACGGTCGAATCGTGGTCGATCAGATCGTGTCGGGCGATGGCGCGGCGGACGGCTGCGAGGATTTCCATGAGTGGATTATAATGACAAGGTGACAGGGTGACAAGGTGACCGGTCACGCACCACGAAACACGCACCACGTGAAAGGGGACTCATGACTCTACCCATCATTCATTCTGACGCAACCTACCAGCTGCACGCTCCCACATTTGAGATTGGGCCGGGCGGTCATGTGACGCCCTACTACGAATCGCCGCAGCGCGCCGAGATTATCCTGGAGGCATTGCGCGCGACGGAGTGGGCTAACGTGCGCCCGCCCGACGAAGGGCGCCATGACAGCCTGCCATTGATCGTCCACGATGCCGATTACGTGGGCTTCATCCGCGACGGCTACCGCGAGTGGCTGGCGGCGAAGCCGCCCGTGCCAGAGGGACATCCGCCAACTTACTATCCGGGTACGGTGCCGCCGCCGCGCTGGCGACGCCGGGCTGCGCATCCCAAGAACGCGGTCGAGGCCTATGGCTACTACACCTACGATCTCACTGCGCCTTTAATCGAAGGCACGTATGAGGCCGCGCTGGGGTCGGCCCGCTGCGCGATGACGGCGGCGAATCTGGTGCTGTACGGCGAACCGGCGGCCTACGCCCTGTGCCGCCCGCCCGGTCATCACGCGGGCCGCGATTTCAGCGGCGGCTACTGCTATTTTAACAACACCGCCATTGCGGCGAAAATCCTCAGCATGCGCGGGCCGGTGGCGGTGCTGGACATCGACTACCATCACGGCAACGGCACGCAGGATATTTTCTACACGGATGATCGCGTGCTGACGGTGTCCATCCATGCCGATCCCGGTTGTGATTACCCCTATTTTGTAGGCTACGCCGATGAGTTGGGCGAAGGCGAAGGCGAGGGCAACAATCTGAATGTGCCGCTGCCCCTGCATACGACCGGTGAGTGGTATATGCAGGCGCTTAACCTGGTACTCGATCGCATCCACCTGTTCCGGCCGTGGGCGCTGGTGATTGCGGCTGGATTCGATACGTACGGCGGCGATCCGATCAGCAAGTTCGCGCTCGCCACCACCGATTATCCCGTCATCGCGCAGCGCATCAAGAAGCTCAACGTGCCTACCGTCATCGTGCAAGAGGGCGGCTATAACACCGAGGCGCTGGGCTGGAATGCGGCGGCGTTTCTTCAGCCCTTTGCGGAGTGATAGAGAGATAGAAAGAATGAGAGACGGAGAGATGGAGGGACTTTCCCTCTGTCTCTCCGTCTCTCTGTCCCTCTATCTTGAAGTTGAAACTACTTCGCCACCGAGCGCTGCGCGGCCAGCAGCGTATTCTTCATCAACATTGCAATCGTCATCGGGCCGACGCCGCCGGGCACGGGCGTGATGGCCGAAGCTACTTCCTTTACCGCATCAAAGTCCACATCGCCCACCAGCCTGTTGCGGGGTTTGCCGGTCTTCTCGCTAATGGCCGGCGTCCCATCGGGATTGAGCACCGGCACGCTGTTGACGCCCACATCGATCACGGT
>JACRBO010000568.1 GCA_016219235.1 Chloroflexota bacterium | reverse complement strand
ATCGACACACGAACCCGAGGGGGACACGATATACCCATCGGTCGGGCCGAAGACGTTGAGCCACTGCTGCGCCAGGCCGCGCGTCCGATCGTGAAAGCCGCTGTTGAAAAACGGCTGGCCGCAGCACGTCTGCGCTTCGGGGAACTCACATTGCACGCCCAGCCGCTCCAGCACCGTTACCATGTCTTTCAAGACTGGCGAGAAGAACTGCTCGGCAAGACAGGTGATAAACAGCTGTACTTTGGTGGTCATCGTTTACTCCAATCGGTCCCCGAACTTCTAACCTCCGAAGAGATAGCGGGGGATATTGAACAAGAAGCCTTTAGCCGGGTCAGGCGTCACGCCGCCCATTAGCCACAGGTAGACGAACGAACCATAGAACACGGCCAACATCACCAGCGCCACCCGTCGCCACACGGGCGGTTGAAGTTCTTTCGGCAGAAAGTGCGTGTTCAAGTACAGGATGTGCAGCGCGCTGATGACGAACACGATGCCGGCCACGTTCGCGCCGAGCTGCAACAGCACGATCGGTTGGGTGACGCGCAGCGCGATCAGACCCCAGATCACCACCACGGCGAGAATGGTGTAATACACGTACCGCACATCGCCGCCGCGCCATGCGCGCGCACGCCGGCTGCCCGTCCACAAAATATCGGTGATGGCGCGCACCTGCCCGTCGACGATGTCGAGCTGCGTCTTGAACAACACCCACGCGCCCATCAACGCGACGAGGAAGGGCAGTACCGCACTGCCACGTGTCGCCATCGCGTTGGACAATTCCGCGGCGACGGCCAGACCCCGGATGTCGCGGCCCGGTTCGATGAAGCTGGTGTACAAGATCGCGGGCAGACCCATCGCCAGCAGTGCGCCGACGCCGAACAGGAGCCATTGATCGATCGAGATGATGCGCCACCAGCCGCGCCAGCGCGTCAACGAGTCCGGCGTGATCTTGAAGATACTGCCCACGTGCGCCAGCTTTACTTTCCGGCCGCCGATTGCCGCCGAGATGTATCCGCCCGCGCGCGCCATGCCGTAGCCTTTATCGCGCGCCCAGTTGGACAGCATCAGGTTGACCACGCCGCCCGCCCCGCTGTAGGCGGCAAAGGCGCTGATCAAAAACCAGTCGGCGCCCACGGGGAAGAAATCGAACGAACCGCTGCCCGTATTGAATCCAATGTAACCAGCCAGCGCGTCCAGCCATTTGCCGGGCGCGGCGTAGATAAGGCACAACACCAGCAGCCCGCCCAGGATGAAGATGATCAGAATCCAGTTAAAGATCTCCAGGGTGCGCTCGATGCGCTGTCCGATCAACAGCGTGAACACGCACAGCAAAAAGGTTCCCGCGCCGATCAGGTGGACGAACTCGGCGTCACCGGGTCCGGCCAGGCGGCCGACAAACAGATAGAAGATCGCGCCTGCCGAGGTGCCCGCCCAGGCCGGCCAACCGACCTGCAAGAAATATAGGAGCGCATACACCGACGACCAGAAGGTTGAACCAGGCCGGGTGCGCATGAAACCCGTCAACGCCGATTCGCCGGTATAGAGCGTGTAGCGAATCAACTCGGTGTTCAACACCGTCTGCAACAGCACGGCGACGGTGGTTACCCACAACAACGGCAGGCCGTAACGCACGAAGGCCGCCGGTCCTAACAACCACTCCCCACTGCCCAGCGACAGGCCCAGCAGAATCGCGCCCGGCCCGATGATGCCGAGGATATTCAGCCCGGTAGTTGCGGGTGGCCGGGGCAGCTCGCTCACGCGCCAAGCTTCTAACCCGGTTGAGGGCGGCGTGGGGGGATGGTCAGTCTGTGCGGGATTATACTCCGTCGCCATAGAATCGCTCACAAAGTCTGGTCTCGCACAATAGCGCGATCGATTTTGGGGCGTGGCGTCTTGCCCCAGTGTAGCACTGAAGAATGCCGAAACCAATTCCCCTCAGGGCAGAATTCAGGAACTATTTTGCAGGCCGATCGAACTAGGTCTTACCGTCGTTCGTCGGCGGGCCGATCCGGCCGGGCCAATCGCGCGGCTTCGTGGCGACTGGCAACCTGCAACTTGTGCAGCACCGCTCGCACGTGAGCCTTGACGGTGTACAGGCTGACGGTGAGCTGCTGTGCAATCTCGCGATCGCTCAGGCCGCGCGCGATGAGCGACAGCACCTCCCGCTCGCGCGGGGTAAGTGCCCCGGTCGCTTTGTCGTCGTCAATCGTCGGAGGCGTTGCCGAACCGGCCAGGCGGCGAAACTCGTCCATGATGCGCATCGCCAGCGCCGGGCTGATCGCCGGTTCGCCCTGATAGGCAGCCTGCAGCATATCGACCAGCTGCTGCGCGCGGATTGTCTTGAGCAGATAACCTTGCGCCCCATAACGGATCGCGTCAAGCAGCCGGGCATCGTCGTCGTGCACGGTAAGCATGACGATGCGCGTTTCCGGCCGCTCCTGCTTGATCAGCCGCGTCGCTTCGATGCCGTCGGTGCCGGGCATGGTGACATCCATGAGGATGACATCGGGCTGCAAGTTGCGCGCCACCACCACCGCCTCCAGCCCGTCGCTCGCTTCGCCGACGACCTCGATATCCGGCTGCCGGTTCAGCGTGCCGACAATGCCTTCACGAAAGAGCGAGTGATCGTCCACGACCAGAACTCGAATCTTGCTCATGGCGCCATCTCCAACGGCCAGGTAATTGACACGCGCGTGCCGTGCCCCGGCACAGAATCGATCGTGAGTTTGCCGCCCAGGCGCGCCGCGCGCGCCGGCATGATACGCAACCCAAAGTGCCCCCGGCCATCGTCCGGCAGCTGCTTCGGATCGAATCCGGCGCCATCGTCGCGCACACTCAACTCGCCCTGTTCGCCGCGTACTGTGCACGTCATCAGCGCCGATCGAGCGTGGCCGTGCCGCACGGCGTTCAGCAGCGCCTCACGGGCGATGCGCACCAGATGCGCGACGTGATCGGCTTTCAGCCACAACGCCGTGGCCGGCAGATCGATTGTAATCGGGAT
>JACRBO010000567.1 GCA_016219235.1 Chloroflexota bacterium | reverse complement strand
CTTCAACAATGCCGCGGTCGCCTCTCTGGCCGATCGGACGGCCGCCGATCTGTTGAGCGATTTGCGCGCCACGCGCCAGGCCACCATCGATCTGGTCGCGACGATCGCGGACGCCGATTTTGCGCGTCAGGGACGCCATCCGTTCTTCGGCATGATCGCGATCGAAGATATGTTCAAACTGATCTATCGCCACAACATGATGCACGCCCGCGATTTGCGCCGCGTGTTGGATTTCACGGCTCTGGGAGGAGCGAACTCATGACCCTTAGCGAACGCAAGCAGGTATTGCACGATCATCTGATTCGGACACGCGAACAGTTGCTGGAAGTCGTCGGCCAGTTGCAGCCCGAAGATTGGGCGAAAGTCGTTCAATCGACCGAGGGCGGCTGGACGGTGAAGCAAGCGCTGCTGCATCTGGCGACCTCTGAGACCGGGCAAATCGACACAGGCAAAGCCATTGCGGCGGGGCAGCCCACCGTGCCCGATGACTTCGATCTCAATCGCTACAACAACCGCCAGGTCGAGAAGCACAAAGACAGGCAGCCCGGCGAGATTTTGTCAGCCATGGCTGAGTCGCGCCAAAAACTGATGGCCTTCCTGGAAGAAGTGTCGGAAGACGCGCTGGACAAGCGCGGCAAGCACGCGCGCGGCGACGTCATCTCGCTGGAGCAGTTGTTTTACCGCATCGGCGAACACGAAGCCGATCACGCGGCTGAAATCAAGCGCGCGTTAGCGTAAACGCTCATGTCCGCTTCTGGTCGAAAACTGCCGCGCCTGTTGGGTGTGCTGTTGCAACGCTGTCCCGAATGTCGTCGCGGCGCGGTCTATCACGGCTTGATGTCCATGCACGAACGCTGCGCGGTGTGCGGCTATCGATATGGCCGCGAGACCGGCTATTTCACCGGAGCGATGTACGCCAGTTATTTCATCGCCGTGCCAGTGCTGATTGTGATCTACGCCGTCATGTCCGTCACGTTTGCGGTGGGACAGACGCCGATGGCCACGCTCGCGATGTCGAGTGTGGTGTTTCTGTTGTTCGTGCCGTTCATCTATCGCTATTCGCGCGTGATCTGGATGTATATCGATCGCCTGTTTGATCCGCATGGACCGGAGCGCAAGAGTTGACGAGTTGAGTTCCTCAATGAACTACGCTGAATTCGAACGGGGTTTCACCGCCTGGGCACAGGCGCAGGCTGACTTCCGCGCCGCCATCGTCGTGGGTTCGCGCGCGCGGATCGATCCGCCGCCGGACGAATGGTCGGATCTCGATTTGATCGTGTTCACCACCGACTTGGAGAAGTACGCGGCCGATCGCGGCTGGCTCGACCGATTTGGCGCGGTGACGATTGCGGTGCTGGAACATTCACCGCGCGGTGACGCGGAATGGTTGATCGTGTACGACGATGGCGGCAAGTTCGATGTGCTGCTTGCGCCCGTGGCGGGGAGCGGACCGATCGACACTGCGCCCTACGACATCGTGTTGGTTCATGGCGCGCGGGCCCTGTTCGACAAGAGCGATCCGGCCAATCGGCTGAATCTCAACGTTAGCGTGACGGCCTCGCTACCGTCTGTCGCCGAATTTACCGAGGCGCTCAATCACACCTGGTTGACGGCGCTGCGCGCGGCCAAGTTCATCGCGCGCGGCGATCTGTGGCGGGCAAAGCACGCGTGCGACAGCCAACTCAAAGCACAGGTGCTCACCATGCTGGAGTGGCATACACTCGCCGGCGATCCGCAGCGCCGTGTCTGGCACGACGGGCGCGACATCGCGCAGTGGGCCGATCGGCTGGCGGTGACGGCCCTCCCCGGCAGCTTCGCGGCTTACAACGCGACCGATCTCCGCCGCGCCCTATTGGCCACGCTCGATCTCTATCGGTGGTTGTCCATTGAGACGGCGCAACGTTCAGGTTTTGCCTTTCCGACTGACACGCATCAACAAGTCGTTCAGTGGTTAAAGTCCATCTTGCCGCCTTGCCGCACGAGTCACGCACCACGTAGTACGCACTTAGAGCACTCGTTACTCGTCAGTCATGTTCGGGATTGAAGGCGCGCGCAAAGTAGGCTAAAATCATCGGCATCTGATCAAGGAGCAAGATTATGGGAATTTTTTCAATGCCCATCCGGGTCGCCAGCACCTTTAACTATTTCGCGCGGGCCAATGCCGATCACCAGTTTCTGGCCTGTAATTTTCGGTATGAGGCCGAGACACCCTTCACGTTGATCCTGCCGCTGCCCACGCCACCCGACACCCCGGCCAGCGCAGTGCGCTTTATCAATCTATCGGGCTACGATGAGTTCTTTAGCGATATGCGGCGCGGCTTTCCCAATCTGACGCGCGATACCGGCAAGCAATCATTTACAGATCGGCTGCTGGAAAAAGTGCGCGACTGGCTTGACCTGGATACCACTCAGATTGAATTTGCCTTCTTCCCCAATCGCACAGTGCTAGCCGAGATGCACGACAGTTGGCCAGTGTCCGACGCAGTCTGGGCGTCACTGGAACCGTATGCCGCTTGCGGTCTGGTGGGTCTGAAACTCGAGGCGGGCGCGAATCGTCTGCCACCCATCGCCTTTGAGTATCCGCGCCGCAACCTCGACGAGCTGGCGTTCCCCACCGCACACAACCTGCCGCAGTCTTCAGCCGTTACGCTGCGACACGCGCTGTACGCACAAACCTCGAAACGGTCACTGGAGTGGCGCATTTCGATCAACGCCGAGGATGAGCGACCGCTGCGTGCGCGCGAGTTCGTGAAGACCGATCGAACGCTGGGCCTGATCGACCCCGATCAACCGATCGTGTCCCGGCGGCTCGCCGGCCCAACCGGTAACGTCGATGTGCACTTGATTGAATCGACCTGATCAGTCGAAAAAACGTCTTAACACGCAACGCCCCGACTCACCTCGGGGCGTTGAATTTTTTAGGCGTTTTCCGCTGAAATTCTTTGCAGTCCTCTTGATTCTGATCTATACTGCGGCCCAATTTGCCAGAGGCGCGGCAGATCAATTTATCAAGGAGCAGCAACATGAGTCTCGACAAACGCAACCTCTATCGCTTTCCGTGGTCCAAAAACGATAATCCGATCGGCTGGTTGGAAGTCACCGATATTTGCAACCTGGCCTGCCTGGGCTGCTATCGGCAGAAGATCAGCGGTCACAAGACGCTCGAACAACTGAAAGAAGAAGTGCTGTTCCTCAAGCGCTGGCGCAACGTCGATAATATCTCCATCGCCGGTGGCGAGCCGCTGATGCATCCGCAGATCATGGAAGTCGTATCGTTCATCAAGGAACAGG
>JACRBO010000557.1 GCA_016219235.1 Chloroflexota bacterium | reverse complement strand
GCTTCTGCGCCATGCGAATCCAGCGTTCCAGCGATTTGTTTTCGGGGAATAACTCTAAGATCGCTTCGTCGGTGCGGAACAAATCTTTTTCATCGCCGCTCAACGCCACCCAGCGGAACGGCCCTTTGCCTTCGCAGAACAGCGGTCGAATGAACGCGGGCACGAAGCCCGGATAGTTGAACGCCTCCTTCACGCCGGCATCAAACGCCCGTTGCCGCAAGTTGTTGCCGTAGTCAAACACGATCGAGCCGCGCTTCTGAAACTCCAACATGGCTTCCACGTGACGCGCCATCGATGCGCTCGATCGCCGCGCGAACTCAGCGGGATCGCGTTGCCGCAGTTCATTCGCTTCTTCCAGCGATAAACCGTGCGGCACGTAGTACAGTGGATCGTGCGCGGGCGTCTGATCGGTGACGACATCCGGCACAACGCCGCGCAGCACCAATTCGGGGAACACATCGGCGGCGTTCGCAATCAACCCGATCGATAAACCGCGCCCGTCGTTCTTCGCTTCTTCAATCATCGTCATCGCTTCTTCGAGTGTATCGACCACCACATCGACGTAGCGTGTTTCGAGGCGGCGATGTGCGCGCGCAGGATCAACTTCGACGACGAGGCCGACGCCATCATTCATCGTGATCGCCAGCGGCTGCGCGCCGCCCATCCCGCCCAGACCCGCCGTCAACACGAACTTGCCCTTCAGTGATCCCCCGCCTTGCTGCACGGCCCGCGATGCCAGCGTTTCGTAGGTGCCATGCAGAATCCCTTGCGTGCCGATATAGATCCACGAGCCGGCCGTCATCTGACCGTAGATCATCAACCCTTCGCGCTCGTATTTGTCAAACTGTTCCTGTGTGGCCCAGTGCGGCACGATGTTGCTATTGGCGATCAGCACGCGCGGCGCGTCGCGATGCGTCTTGAACACGGCCACGGGCTTGCCCGATTGGACGAGCAGCGTCTCATCGTCTTCCAGGTCTTTCAGCGTGGCCAGGATCGCGTCGAACGCCTCCCACGATCGGGCCGCGCGCCCACGCCCGCCGTACACGATCAAATCATCGGGCTTTTCGGCCACTTCCGGATCGAGGTTGTTCATCAACATGCGATAGACGGCTTCTTGCTGCCAGCCTTTGCAAGTGAGTTGCGTGCCGCGTGGAGCGCGAATGATGCGGGACATGGAAGCCTCCGTGACGAAGTGAGTGGGGTGTAGGAAAGATTGTAATCTGATCGCGGGTTTTGCTCAACTGGCCGATGCCTGTTAAACTAACGGCATGAGCAACTACGATTCTTTCGCCGAAGTCTACGACCTTTTCTACGCGGACCTTGAAGACGATCTGGAGATGTATCTGGGCTTCGCCGAGCGTACGGGCGGGCCGATTCTGGAAATCGGGGCGGGGACGGGCCGCGTAGCGTTAGCGCTGGCTGAGGCGGGGCACAGCGTGGTTGGCCTGGAACTATCCGACGACATGCGGGCGATTGCGCAGCAGAAGATCGCAGAGGCGCAGCTGGCCGATCGGGTGCGGATGATCGCCGGCGATATGCGCCGCTTCAAACTCGATCAGCACTTTGGTTTAGTCATCGCGCCGATCAACACGTTCTTGCACAATCTCACGCTCGACGATCAACTCGCCACGTTGAGTTCGATCAAGAAACATCTACGCCCGGGCGGCCTGCTGGTGCTCGATTGCTTCAACCCCGACCCGGCGCACGCCGCCGATGATCGCCGTTTGATCTTGCAGCGTAACGTGATCGATCCGGACACAGGCGAGGCGGCGCAATTGTGGCTGACGCGCAGCACTGATTGGGGACAGCAGCTGCAAGACATCACCTATTTTGCCGACTGCGTTGATGCGGCTGGACAGGTTACCCGCTCGATCTTGACAACGCAATTCCGGTTTATTTTCCGGCATGAAATGCAGCTGCTGTTGAAACTGGGCGGGTTTGATCTAAAGGAAGTCTACGGCTCGTACGATCTGGAGCCGTTTGACACCGGCAGCGACAAACTCATCGCCGTTGCCACACCTGCCTGAATCAAGTCCACCGGACTTGAGGTTGATTTACTATCAGCCTGAGACGAACGCCAGCCCCACCAGGCCCGCACCCGTGTGCACCGATAGTCCCGGCGTCAACTCCGCAATCATGATCTCTGGCGGGCAGTTCAGCACGACGCGCAACATTTTCTCGAATTCGCGCGCGGCCTCAGGCGCGGCCACATGCACGATGGCGAGTTGCTCCACTGCCTGCCCTGCAATGATCTGATCGGCCAGTTCCAGCACGCGCGCCCACGCTTTCTTCTGTGTGCGCACTTTCTCCAGCATTTCCAGCTTGCCGTCGCGAACGGTGAGGATGGGCTTGATGCTCAACAGTCCCGCCATGCCCGCTGCTATCGACCCAACGCGCCCGCTCATCGCCAGATACTTCAACGTGGAGAGCGCGGCGAACACGTGCGCGCGTTGTCCCACATCCTTCGCCCGCGCGATGCAGTCGTCTTTGGACGCGCCTGTTTGTGCAGCCTCGGCGGCGGCGATCGCCATGAAGCCCTGGCCCAATGACAAGCTCTGCGTATCGATGACGGTGATGTCACGCTAGGGCAGCAGTTCACGCGCATTCACCGCGGCGGCATGAGTGGCGCTGATCGCGCTGCTGACGGTGAAGCAGATCACCTGATCCGCCCCTTCATCAAATGCGGCCTGAAAAGCGGATACAAATTGCCCCGGCGACGGCGCAGAGGTGGTGGGCAGCTGCCGTTCTCGATCGATCCGCGCGAACAACTGCGCATCGTCGATGTCGTCGTCGGTCAACAATGACTGCGCACCAAACTGAATGACGATGGGCACCTGGCGAATATGATGCTGCGCGGCCAGGGCGCGCGGCAGGCTGGCGTCCGTATCGGTGATGATGGCGATGCGTGGCACGTTCTTCCTCCGCAAGACAGAATAGCAGGCGCAAGTATAACCGAGATTGGCGGGTGCTTCAACGCGGGCGTTTTATGGGTGTGCACGCAAAAGGTGTCAGCAGAGGCGGCTCCCACGCCGCCGGATACGCGGGCATGGGAGCCCGCTCTGCTACGCGCCTGACAAACATTGCGTGCACACTTTTATGGCGGCGTGATGTCGACTTGCATGAGCGGAAGATACAGCGGCCAGCGCTGCAACTGTAAGGAACTGCCATCTGCGTCGGCCAATGGTTCGAGGCCCAACAGGTCGGCGATCGTCGGGGCGACGTCG
>JACRBO010000556.1 GCA_016219235.1 Chloroflexota bacterium | reverse complement strand
CTCAGCCACGCACAAACACAACCTCGAAGTGGGCCGCACGTACTACATCCTGTACGGGAATGTGCGAGGAGCGGTGCAGTCGGGCGATCCGGTCAGTATTGTGGTGGGCGATTTGAAACTGGAGCACGTGATTGTGCAGTAACCAGTTTTCTGCTCCCGCTGGATTGCCAAATCCAGCGTTCGGGGCGGCGGATTTTCACATATGCGCCGACGATTCATCAGCCTGATCATTCTCATCTTGTTGTTCGCGGCCACACCGGTCAGCGCGCATCCGATCGTCATTCGCACCGATCCGGCCGATGGTGCGACGCTTGACGCCGCGCCGCGCCAGTTGTCGGTCTGGTTCACCGAGGCGATCCTGATCGACTTCACGACGGTTGAGTTGTATGACGGCACCGGTCGAGTGCTGCCCGTGAAGGCGATTCGCCTGGCCGCCGATGACGCCACGGCGCTGCAGATCGATCTGCCGGAACTGGGCGCGGGTGCGTATCGCCTGACGTGGCGCACCCTGGCCGACGACGATTTTCACGTCGTGGCCGGGGCGATCGTCTTTGGCGTGCAACAAGCCGTCAGCGCCAGTGGTGAAGTAACGAATCCCACGCCCGGTGTGATCGAGTTGGGCCTGCGCTGGCTGAATCAGATCGCGTTGATGATCGTCATCGGCGCATTTGCCATCAATAGTTTCGTTTTGCCAACAGCCGCGCAGCGCGCGCGATCATCCTGGTCGCAGGCGTTGACGGTGCGCCGCCAATTGCTGCGGCTGGCACAGTGGGCGAGCGTGCTGGCCGTCTGCGCCGGATTGGGCATGGTGGCCTATCAGATGGCGGTGGCCGCTTCACTTGCGACCGCGTCTGCCATTGACGTGATCACGGCGGTCCTGGGTACCAGTTACGGAACGCAGTGGCTGCTGCGCTCGGGGCTGCTGATTGTATTGCTGGCTGTGATCATTCGTTTGTTGCCCGCTGAAGTCGCGCTGCCCAACGAGACACGCGATGACATTGCGCAGTTGGAGCGCTTCTCGACTTTGCCGCTGGCCGCCAGTCCGTTGCTGATCTCGCTGGTTGTGTCGCAGGCACTGCACAGTCACGCGGCGGCCAGCGAGACGGCGCCGCTGCCGGGTCTCATCGCCGATGTTGTTCATTTGTTGGCGGCCAGCCTGTGGGTCGGCGGCCTGATCGCGTTAGTGATGATCGTTGTACGGCGACTGCGGGGCGGTGCGGCTGAAGCCGCGTTGGCGCGATCGTTGCTGCGGCAGTTCGGCGGGGTGGCTGCCGGCAGTGCTGCCGCTTTGACGATCACGGGCCTGTATAACACCGGGCAATTAGTCGCTTCGCTTGATGCGTTGATCACCACGAATTACGGCTGGGCGTTAATGATCAAGCTGGCGCTGGTGGGCGTGATCGGTGTGAGCGGCCTGCTCAACTCGGCGGCGCTGCATGCGCGCGTGAACGATGGGCTGACGCACCTGCTGCATCGACGGCTCAACCGATCGCCCCGGCAACTGCGCCGCACCCTGCTGCTGGAAGCGGCCGGCGGGCTGCTGCTGTTGATCGCGGTGGCGTGGCTCACGGCCAGTCAACCTGCGCGCGGCCCGGAATTTGATCCGCCCACGGAGACGATCAGCGCCCTCACGGCTAAAGCCGACGACTTGTTATTGACGACGTCGATCAAGCCCAATCGACCGGGCCAGAACTTTATCAATATCAATGTGGCGAACACGCGCCGGCCTGCGCCCGCGCCGATCGAGCGCGTGGTCGTTCAGTTGTCGCCGCGCGGCGATCAGTCGCAGGTGCTGACGCTGACGGCCGATGAACTTGCCGACGGCATGTATCAACTGGCGACGAACGGCGTCGATCGATCCGGCGACTGGGATCTGTCCGTCACCGTGATCCGATCAGGGTTGCCCGACACCGCGTGGGCGACCACGTGGCAGGTGCTGCCGATCGGTTCCGGGGCACGTCCGCGCCCGGTAGTGATCTCGAATCAGCCGTTAGCGCCGGTGCTGAACACGCTGGCCCTGTTGATTGTCGCGGGCTTCGTCGTTGTGGGCAGCGGTTTTGCGCTGAAACACCTTCGCCTCAAATCAGCGGCCTTGCCGGCGCGGCGCGAGGAGTTGTCATGAAAATCCGATTTATCTTGAGCAGCCTGTTCGTGTGCGCTATCAGCGCCGTGTTGATGGGCCGATCAATTTCAGTCAGCGCGCGTTCGGCTTCGCCGATCGATCCGGTGCTGGCCGATCGATTGCGCGCCCAACCGGAGGCCGTGCTGGATGTGATCGTGATCTTGCGCGAGCAAGCCGACGTGCGCACGCTGCGCGCCGGCCCGCGCGCCGAGCGGCAAGCGCAAGTGATTCAGCGACTGCGCGACACCGCAGCTCGATCGCAAGGGCCGCTGCTGCGGGCGCTGCAACAAAAACGGGGCGACGTGCAGACGATCAAGCCGTTGTGGATCGTCAATGCGATCGCGGTGTCGGCTCAATCGCGTGTGATCGAGGAACTCAGTAGGTCGCCGCTGGTCGATCGGGTTGTGCTGGATGCGGTAATTCCCGCGCCGACGCGACCTCGATCACTCGCGCCGGCTGCGGCGGCTGAACCGAACTTGACGCTGATCAATGCTCCCGCGGTGTGGAACCTGGGCTATCGCGGACAGGGCATTGTTGTCGCGAGCCTGGATACCGGCGTCGATGCCACGCATCCCGATCTCAACGCGCAGTGGCGCGGCGGCGCGAATAGCTGGTTCGATCCATACGGCCAGCACGCCACGCCGCACGATCACAGCGGGCACGGCACGTGGACCATGGGCGTGATGGTCGGTCGGGAGGCGGGCGGCACGGCGATTGGCGTCGCGCCGGATGCGCAATGGATCGCGGCGAAGATTTTCAACGACAGCGGTGTGGGCACGACGAGCGGCATTCATCAAAGCTATCAATGGGTGCTCGATCCTGATGGTGATGCGCTGACTGCCGACGCGCCGGACATCGTCAACAATTCGTGGACGCTCAGCAGCATCGGCTGCAATCTGGAATTTGAGCCTGATTTGCAGGCATTGGTAGCGGCGGGCATCACGCCGGTGTTTGCGGCGGGCAACTTTGGTTCGGCCGCTTCAACCAGCGCCAGCCCCGCGAATAATCCCGGTGCCTTCTCGGTCGGTTCGATCAACACCAACAGTTTCATCGCGGCCGATAGCAGTCGCGGCCCCACCAGCTGCGGGCGCGCCGAGGCGGTCACGTACCCGGACATGGTTGCGCCGGGCGTGAACATCTGGACTTCGGACATCGTGGGCGGCTATTACGAAGCCTCTGGCACCTCGCTGGCCGCGCCGCACGTCTCCGGGGCGCTGGCGCTGTTGTTGAGCGCGTTTCCTGATTTGACGGTCGATCAACAACGCGCGGCGCTGATTTCAACCGCCTTTGATCTGGGCGCGATCGGTGCGGATAACGCGTATGGCGCGGGTCGCCTCGATGTGCTGGCGGCCTACACTGCGGTGGCGAACGGTCCATTACCCACGCCGTCCGCTACCCCCAACCCGACGGATACCCCGACGCCGACGGCCACTCTGGCGGCAACTGACACGCCTGCGCCAACGGCGACTGCAACTGCAACCGCGACGGCGACACCGACATCGACGGCGACGCCGTTGCCGACTTCAACGCCGACATCGACGGCGACGCCGCTACCGACTTCAACCTCAACAGCGGTGCCGACGGCCACGCCATTGCCAACTGCCACACCAATGCCGACCTCAACTCCAACGCCGACCGCTGTGCCCGGTGACACAATCTTCGCCGATGGTTTTGAATCCGGCACGCTCGGCGCGTGGTCGAGTGCATCAACGGGTGCGGGGCGCTTGACCGTCACGACGGCTGCGGCGTTGAGCGGCAAGTGGGGCTTGCAAGCACTGATCAACAGCACGCGCGCGTTGTACGTCAGCGACGCATCACCTGCGAACGAAGCCACTTATCATGCGCGGTTCTACTTCGCGCCGAACAGTGTGACGATGAGCAACGGCAAGGCGCACAACGTGCTGGTGGGCTACTCGGCTTCGGGCGCGATCGTGTTCCGCGTGGAGTTCCGCCGCTCGTCGAATGTCTATCAACTGCGCGGGGTGGCGCGCACCAACAGCGGCTCCAACCTGGCGACCAACTGGTACACGATCAGCGACGCCAGTCACGCGATCGAGATTGAGTGGCAAGCGGCTTCAACGGCCAGCGGCACGAACGGCGCGTTAAGTTTGTGGATCGACGGGACAGTGAAGCAAACGCGCAGCGGAGTTGCCAACGGGAACTATCGGGTTGAGGAAGTTCGCCTGGGCGCGATCAATGTGGTGTCCGGCATTGCGGGCACGGAATACTTCGATGGCTTTGTCTCGACCCGCAATACGACCATCGGGCCGTGACGGCGCCATAGACGGCATTGAGGACGGGCTTAGCGCCAACACATATCTAAAAAGTCACTGGAAGCGGGACGTTAAGCATCCTGAGCGGAGCAGCGTGCTTTTCCGCTGCGCAGTCGAAGGATGCGGTTGCGGTTGAGTTCCTCAGTTTAGCCGCCCCTTCGACTCCGTGCCGCGAAACTGCTGCGGCACTCCGCTCAGGGTGCTTTCTGACAGAGGCTAGAACAGAGGCGAGTCTCAGACTCGCCTCTGTCATGATAACGACTCCTGAGATGAGGCAGACCATGCGACGTGACATCGGATTGGCCGGCGCGCTGACCTTAGCCGCCATACTTGGAACACTGCTGTGGCTGGCCGCCCCGGCGCGTGCGACTTCGACCTTGATCGTGACCACGACCGGCGACACCATCGCCGACGACGGAGTGTGTTCGCTGCGCGAGGCCATCATCGCGGCGAATACGGATAGTGCAACAGGCGGTTGTCTCGCGGGCAGCGGCGCGGACACGATCGAGTTTGAGGCGGCTCTGCCGCAGCCGATCACGATCACGCTGACGATGGCGGGCGCTGATGAACAGGCCGCGTTGACCGGCGATCTCGATCTCAGCGGGACGGTGACCATCAACGGACCGGCCGCGATCGATGGCAACCAGCTCGATCGGGTGTTTGAGATTGCGCCCGGCGCGCGTGTCACGCTGATCGATCTGATCGTCCAGCACGGCGCAGCGGATTTCGGCGGCGGACTCGTCATCAGCACGACGGGGGCGTTGACGTTGACGAACAGTGCGGTGATCGGCAATTCGGCACAGACGGGTGGCGGTATCTGGCTCAAGGGCAAACTCGTTGCCACGGACAGCGCGGTGTCGAGCAATGCGGGCGGCGGCATTTTCAATGCGGGCGGCAACTTGATCCTGAATAACGCCCACATCGTATCCAACACGTTGGGCTATGGCCTTTACAACGCGCAAGGCGCGCTGAGTTTCAACGGCGGCACGCTGCGCGGCAATCGCGGCGGATTGTATAACGCGGCCTTTTCAACGGAACTCTTCGACGTCAGCGTGATCGGCAACACGGAGGGCAGCGGCGTTTACAATGCCAGCGCGGGCGCGGCCCCGGCCAGCGTGACGATCGCGCGGAGTGAGATACTGAGCAATACCGGCTCCAGCGGCGGCGGCGTGTTCAACGCGGGCGCGAATGCCACGGTCAACCTGGACGCCACGACGATTGCGTACAACACGGCGCAAGTGAACGGCGGCGGCGTTTACAATCAGGCGGTGTTGACGCTGCGCAACAGCACGCTCCATCACAACACGGCGCACGCGGGCGGCGGGCTGCATCACAACGGCGGCGGCAGCGTGACGCTGATCAACGACACCTTCAGCGCCAACCATGCGCTGGACAATGGCGGCGGCGTCTACAACAAAGCCGGCGTGATTCTGGCGAACGTGACGCTGGCGCATAACGCGGCCGACGGCGCGGGTGGCGCGATCTTCAACAATGAAGCCAGCTCGTTTCCCAGGAACACGCTTTTCTTCGGCAACACCTCCAGCGAAGGCAGTTGCGTCAGCAGCCCGCTGGCCGCACAGGTCTCGCAGGGTTACAACCTGGACGACGACAACACGTGCAGCCTGACCGCGGCGGGCGACATCACCCATACGAATGCGCTGATCGGGCCGTTGCAGGACAATGGCGGACACACGTGGACCCACGCGCTGTTGGCCGCCAGCCCGGCGATCGAGCGCGGCACGAACGCGGGCTGCCCCGCAGCCGATCAGCGGGGCGTGACGCGCCCGTATGGTGTGAACTGCGACATCGGCGCGTATGAGTTCGACGGGGTCGCGGCCGATCTGTCGATCACCAAGCAGGCGACTTCCGCCATGGTCGATCTAGGCAGCACGTTGACTTATCGGCTGACCGTCACCAATCGAGGCCCGCTGGCAGCCGAAAACGTCACCGTGACCGATCAGCTCACATCGGTCCTGGCGTTTCAAGCGGCGGCCGGTGAAGGTTGGCAGTGCGACGAGAACAGCGGTCAGGTGTCTTGCACGCGGACGGCGGTGGCATTTGAACCCGGTACGATCATGATCACCGTCACGGCCCCCGCCACGGCAACGGTTATCCACAACACGGCTACAATCACGTCCAGCATCGCTGATCCAACTCCGGGCAATAACACCTCGACGGCTGTGACACGTGTGTTAAAACTGCTCTATCTCTACTTGCCGTTGATCGAGCGCGGTCAGTAGAACTGGGAAAGGGTCACACCGGGTTAGCTGCGCAGAATAACTGCCCGACGGTGATCATCACCAACAGCGCGGGTATCGGCAGCCCCACCGATCCGACGCTGGCCGATAACTTCGCGACGATCACGACGACGATCGATTTGCGGCGGCTGTTCTTGCCGGTTATACGGCGCTAACTGCCGTTGTCGTGGCGTCCCGCTAAAACAAACGTGCCATATCCCCGAATTTGATTATTTGATTTCGGGGATATGGCACGTCCGTGATGTGTGCTTAGCGCATGATGTGTGGCAGATACACGCGCCGGGATGGCGCGGTCAGCAAGGCAACCTGAGTCTCTTCCATCACAATGTCGGACATGTTCCAACCTTTAACGTCCAGCAACGTTTGAAATAAGCGTCGAAAACGCAGCCCGCCTGTGATTATGATTGGTCCGCCGCTCGCCGGTGCAGCAAAAGTATAAGCCGATGTGTCGTTCTGCAGAGCGGCGAGCCGCGTGTCGCTGATGATGCGCGTCTGCTTCCAGTAGCTCACAACCGGCGCTTCGCCCGTGGCAATATCTTGCAAGATTTTGGCAAAGACCTTGCCCGGCCTGCCCGCTTGCGCTCCGCCCCACGCGGGTACTACCTCTCCGGCTTGCTGAAGCAAATCATGTCCTTGTGCATCCGTGGCGTGGATCGTGAGGATCATCTGTCGGCCCGGATGATCGGTCGGAACGTGATGGCCGACGTCAGTGTTGGTGATGCTGACCGTCACTTCGATCCGATCCATGATCTGCCGCGCAGAGACGGTCAGCGTCACACTGTTTTGAAGTAGATCGACATCCGTGACGCCGCGATCGAGATGCGAGGGTATGCGTTCGGGCGGATGTTGAAGTCCGCCGACTTCTGGCAGCGCAAAGTAGGTGTCGCCGTTCGGCGGCATGTGGCACTTCTGGCAGGTGATGCCGGCTTCGGCGTATGGGCTGTTGCGCCACTCGTTGAACGACTCGTAGATCGGCGTGCCCCACAGGCTGAACTGATGGCACGGCGCGCACCAGGCGCTCTCGCTGATCAGCGGCAGGCGCGTGTCGGGATCGTGAATGTCGTCGTAGGGGCCGAAGAAAATGTTGTCACCCGGCGGTGGACGAAGCATTTGTTGGCTGTGTACGCCGGGCGCATTGGCATACACCGAGCCGGTCGCCGGGTTCAGATACACGCCGCCGATCTTGTGGCAGTAGTCGCAGTGGATGGTGGCCGTGAACACATCGCGCACGCTGTTCATGTCCGTGTTCAAATAGCCATCCACGCCCGCGCCGGGCGCGTGGCAGTTGGCGCAGTTGCCCGCCGTGCCGGGAAAATCGTTGAGGTAGCCGGGGCCGATCGAGTTTGTGCCGGTCAGATCGGTGCCGTTGTACAGGCTGTAGAAGCGCGGGTTGAACGTCGCGCTGCCGTGGCCGTTGGTGATCCACTGCGACACGATCATCGGATGGCAGTTGCCGCACGCGCCCGCCGACGTGCCGCTGATGGGCGAGGGCCACGTGTACGACGGATGATCGGTGGTGTGATAGCGGCGCAGGGTCAACGTGATGCCGCTGATGGTCGGCGTAACGTAGGTGTTGGCAATGTAGTAGCCTTCGGCCCACGCCGTCACTTCGACCGTTTGTCCTTCGATCAACGAATCGAGCATGAAACGTCCATCGTTCGAAGTATAAGTGACGTTGTCCGTGGCGCGCACACGGACGGTAACGTTCTCGATCGGCCCGTTGCCATCGACCACGACTCCGTCAACTGTCGCGGTGCCGGCGGCTTCGATCGGGATCGGCCCGATGAGACTGAGCCACACGCCGATGAGGCTTAACGCGGCCAGTGCGAGTGAAGTTAGCCAACGGTGTTTCATTACGAACGTCCTGTGTGCGCCGTCATTGCGAGACGCTTCGCGCATCCCTCAAGCGTGATGCGTGAGGGCAGAAACTTAGCAGAGGCGGCTCCCACGCCGCCGGGTCCGCGGGCGTGGGAGCCCGCTCTGCT
>JACRBO010000552.1 GCA_016219235.1 Chloroflexota bacterium | reverse complement strand
CCTCGTTCGGGAGCCACTCCGGCGTCAGCAAGCGCGAATCCGTCGTCCAGCGATATTCGCGCCCGCCCACCATCGCAAACGGCATGATGATGTGCGTGGGCGTGATCGAGGCGCGCATCGACAGCGTCAGATGCGCCGTCTGCCCCGCCTCGATCGACGTTCGATCCAGCGAGTAGCCGATGATCTCGATCGCGTTGCTCCCGTCGGCGTCCGCGCCGACGGCGTTGATCTGATGATCCAGCGGCGGCACACGGGTGTCACCCGGCGGCACCACTCGCCACAGCGGCCAATCGCCCTCGGGTCGCAGGCGGAACAATCGCCCTTCCACCACGGCGCGGCGATAATCGGCCAGATACACCGGACCGTCATTCAAGTGCGCGAAGACATTATCCAGCCACGGATTGGCCGAAGCCGTCGTCACATAGATTGGATTCACGTCCGCCGGATTGAGTGTGCGCCCCTCTGTGAATTCAGCCACCCACAGCGGCGTCATCGTCTCCCACGGCGACAGCACCACGGCGTGCTCGCCCTTGCCTGCGAAGCGATCGAAGAGCACGTCCACCCAGTCCGCACCGACGGTGTAGTTCGCCAGCGAAACACGCGGGGCAGTCTCGATGAACTTGGCGACAAGCAAAATCAGCAACGCCAGCCCGATCAAGACCGAGACTCCTCGCTGTTGAACGACTCGGAGTGACACTTCGGAAATTGCCCACGCGCCCAGCCCGATGAACACCGCCAGCATCATAAACGGCAACAATAGGTAGGCCATCACATCTTGAACGGTGTTAATGATGAAAGCGTACAAAGTCACGAAAAACACCGCGCCCAATACAAACGGCTGCCAGGCTCGTCGCGCCAGCCAGATCGCGCCCGGAATCGCCAGCAAGATGGTGATGATCGGATACTGCAACTTCAGCAATTCCACAAACACGCTGAAGCGCACAGGCTGATCGGCCAGGCCGAAGTGAAAGAGGTTGACGCGCAATCCCTCGGCGCTGACGAAGTGGATGAACGCCTCGAGTGAGGTGATGTCCGTCGGGCCAAACGGCGCGGTCGGGCTGCGGAGTAGATAGTACAGCCACACGCTCAGCCCCAGCAAGAAACAGCCGATCAGCGGCAGAATCTTTTTCGGCTGGATCAACAATCGGGGTCTGACGAGCACGATAAAGATGGCGTAAGCGGGAAACGTGAAGACTAGCAATAGATGCTGCGTCGGGCTAAATCCCGCAATCACGGCGAAAAGATACAACCAACGATCGTTTTCCGTGCGCCACCATTCGATCAGCAGGAAAACGCTCAACGTCGCCAGCAGCAGCGTGATGATGTGCGCGTTGGTGTGGATGCTGTGCTGCCAGACATCCGTCGCGGCGGCGAAGGACAGGCCGGCGAAGAGGGCTGGCAAATGGTTAATGAATTGCTGATTGCTGATTGCTGATTGTTGATTTTTATGGGTGATCGGACGGTGTACGATCAGATAAACTAGCGCCGCGCTGAGCGCGCCCGCCGTCGCCGCGAGGAGGTGGGTGCGATACGCCACCGAACCGATCGGCACAAGGCGCTGCCACGTGCCCGCCAGCAGCGTGTAGAAAGCATAGCCCGGCGGATGCGCGAGGCCAAACACCCACGGAATGAAGGTGTATTCGCTCGGATCGCCGGAGACTTGCGCGGGTGGCAGTGACGCAGCATAGAAGCTGAAAGCCGCCGCAAACACGATCAGGCCGAAGAGGAGGGTGAGATGTCGTTGAAGAAAACGCATGATGGCAAGGGTCTTGGTCGTTGAGATCAGTCGGCGGAGGCCGACTTTGTGTCTTTGTTGCAGCGATTTTAATCGCGCATTGGCAGTTGAAACTGCACCTACAACTACACGAAGCCGACCTCCGTCGGCTAGTCGGCGAAGGCCGACTTTGTGCTTCTGTTGCTGCGATTTCAATCGCCAGACAGACTGGCAGCAGTTGAAACTGCACCTACAACTACACGAAGACGACCTGCGTCGGCTAGTCGGCGAAGGCCGACTTTGTGCTTCTGTTGCTGCAAATTCATTCACCGGGCTGTAGCAATGGCAGTTAGAAACTGCACCTACACCCACACGAAGCCGACCTGCGTCGGCTAGTCGGCGCAGGCCGACTTTGTGCTTCTGTTGCTGCGATTTCAATCGCCAGTATGCGACGCCGGCAGAAGTTGAAACTGCACCTACAGCTACACGAAGCCGACCCTTCGACACGCTCAGGGCAAGCCCTGAGCCGGCTCGATCCTCAATCCAGGTCGTTTATCTCGCTACGTTCCCATTCCTCAATTGACGTATTCTCGGCGTGATGAATCTTCTGGTGCTGAATGTAATCAGCCACCGCGTCAACACCGCTCTTGCTCACTGTGAATGCGCCATAGGCGCCCTGCCATTTGAAGAATTGCTCTGGCGCAACAACATGCGTCATGAAATGTGACGAGTTGCCCTTTACCTCTTTGACCAGAGTCGCAACTGCCAGGGTCGTTGGGAAGCGCGTCAGCACATGAACGTGATCGACAATTCCACCAATGGCGATAACATCGCATTTTAGTTCGTGCACTTTGGCGGCGATAGCCCGATACAGTTCGCCTTCAATCGCTGGTGTGATCAACGGCAAACGATCCCAGGTTGCCCAGACGCAATGCAAATAGAGTTGAGTATATGGTTCGCGCATGGCTGATCTCCGTATCCAGTCGGCGCAGGCCGACTTCGTGTTTGTGTTGCTGCGGCTTTCAGTCGCCGGGCTGCCCAACACCGGCAGTTAGAAACTGCGCCTACACCCACACGAAGCCGACCTCCGTCGGCTAGTCGGCATAGGCCGACTTCGTGTCTTTGTTGCAGCGATTTCAATCGCCGGGCCGTCAGACCGTCAGACCGCCGCGATTATAGCACGCCCGCCTCGCTGCCCGTCACCTTTCCCCGCCCGCTGCATCCAATCACCTGGCGATTGACTTTGCTCCATACACTCGTTACAATTATCTTCACCCGGCCGTACTCATTGCAGTTCAAATTCCAACCAGGAGACCAGCATGCCCGGCAACACGTTGACCATTACCGACAATCGCACCGGCAAATCCTACGAAGTCCCGATTCAAGATGAAACGATCAAAGCGGGTGATCTGCGTCAGATCAAAGTCAATCCGAATGACTTTGGCCTGATGACGTACGATCCGGCCTTCATGAACACGGCCTCGTGCAAGAGCACCATCACCTACATCGACGGCGACGCCGGCATCCTGCGCTATCGCGGCTACCCGATCGATCAGCTGGCCGAAAAATCCACTTTCCTTGAAGTGGCCTACTTGACCCTGTACGGCGAGCTGCCTGACCAGACGCAGCTGGACGCCTGGACCTACGAGATCACCCATCACACCTTCCTGCACGAAAGCACCAAGCAGCTCATGCAGGCCTTCCGCTACGACGCACACCCAATGAGCATGTTCATCAGCACCGTCGCGGCGTTGAGTACCTTCTATCCCGAAGCCAAACAAGTCAAAAACGCCGAAGCACGCCAGAAGCAGATTCACCGGCTCATCGCCAAAGTGCCCACGATTGCCGCCTTCTCCTATCGCCACCATCGCGGCCTGCCTTACGTCTATCCCGACAATGATCTGAGCTATCCCGGCAATTTCCTCAACATGCTGGACAAGATGACGCAGGCCAAGTACCAGCCCGATCCCGTGAAGGAGCGCGCCCTCGACGTGCTGTTCATCCTGCACGTCGATCACGAACAGAACTGCGGCACCAATGCCATGCGCGCCATCGGCTCTTCGATGGTCGATCCCTACTCGGCGATGGCGGGCGCGGCGGCCGCGCTCTACGGTCCGCTGCACGGCGGCGCGAACGAAGAAGTGCTGAAGATGCTCACCGAAATCGGCCACGTCAAGAACGTGCCCGCCTACATCGAGCGCGTCAAGAAGAAGGAAAAGCTGCTCATGGGCTTCGGCCACCGTGTCTACAAGAACTACGATCCGCGCGCCAAGATCATCAAGAAGACCGCCGACGAAGTCTTCGCCGTCACCGGCGTCAACCCCATGCTGGAAATCGCGCTGGAACTGGAGCGCATCGCGCTGCAAGACGAGTACTTCATCTCGCACAAGCTCTATCCCAACGTCGACTTCTACAGCGGCATCATCTATCAGGCCATGGGCTTCCCGGTCGAATTCTTCCCGGTGCTCTTCGCCATTCCGCGTACGGCGGGCTGGCTGGCCCAGTGGGTCGAATTGATCAACGATCCCGATCAAAAGATCGCGCGCCCACGGCAGATCTACCTCGGCGCGGATGAGCGCAACTTCGTGCCGATGGCCGATCGGAAGTAGCGGCCAACCGCCACCCCGATTATTCCTCTCAGCCCCGCAGGTTTCTCCGCCTGCGGGGCTGTTTTTTTGCCTCTTGACAACCGTGGAGGTTTGGCGTAATATAGGATATATCCTATATAAGAGTAGTCTTATAAAATGTCGCTCAAATACGCCATTCTAGGTTTCCTGTCGTTCCAGCCGTTTACGGGTTACGACCTCAAAAAAGCGTTCGATAATTCGGTGCGGCATTTCTGGTCGGCCGATCAAAGCCAGATCTATCGCACGCTCGATCAGATCGTTGAAGCGGGTTGGGCCGAAGTCGAACTGGTCGAACAGCAGGAGCGCCCCAATCGCAAGGTTTATCATCTCCTTGATGCGGGCCGCGCCGAACTGCAACGCTGGCTCACCGCGCCGCTCGCTCACCGCGAAGAACACGAGCCGTTTTTGGTTCAACTCTTTTTTGCCAGCACACTCCCTGATGTCGAAGTAGAGGCGTTGTTAGAACGTGAGGCTGCCGCCGCGCGTGAGGTACACGCCGTCTACGATCAGATTCGCCAGAAACACCCCGCTACTACGCGCCCGCAAGCCTTTGCCCTGCTAACGCTGGACTATGGCATCCAATCGACGCAGGCGCACTTAGACTGGATCGAAACCGCCCTGACGCAACTGCGCAGCGGCCAAACGCTGCTCTCGCAATCAAATGCTCTTTCGACTGGAGGCCAATCATGACGCTTCAACTGACCAGCGAACAAGTCTGGATCGAACTGAACAAACAACTCTTTGCCGTCCTGGGTATGGTGACTTTGAAAGGCGAAGCGCGCACGGCGGGTGTGGTCTATACCGTGCACGACCATAAAATCTACCTATCCACCGGCAACGATTCCTGGAAGGTGCGCCATATTCAACGCAATCCGCACGTGTCGCTGACCGTGCCCATCGCCAAACGCATCCCCATCATGCCGTGGATTAAAATTCCGGCGGCGACGATCACGTTCTCCGGGCAGGCCAGGGTGTTTGACGCTGCCGGGGCGAGCCACGACATCCTGCAGGCGTTGTTCCGTGGTCTTGAATCCGATACAGATCAGCTGGAGACGATATCGATCGTGGAGATTACTCCGATCGGAGACTTTGTCACCTATGGGGTGGGTGTATCCCTCAGGCAAATGCGCTTTCCCCACAAAGCACGCGGGCGCGCCTCAACGGTATAGCGGACGTCTGGCCGACCACACAAGTTTATCGGAGGAGACTTGACTCAATTCGGACACCCCACTCACCTGTCCACGCCTCAATACAAAGGCGTCACAGCGCGATCGATTTACATTCCCATGCGCGACGGCGTGCAAATCGCCATCGACGTGATCTTGCCCAAAGACCTGCCCGCCGCTGCAAAAGTCCCGGCGATTCTGGTCATGGCCCGTTACTGGCGCAGCTTCGATCTGCGAATGCCATCGCAGCCCGGCAAAGCCCCGCTGGGTCCGCGCGGCACGATCGCGGATTTCTTTGGCACGCACGGTTACGCCGTCGTCATCGCCGATGCGCGCGGTTCGGGCGCGTCGTTCGGCGTGTGGCAAGCACCGTTCCACGATCAAGAAGTGACGGACTTCGGCGAAGTAGCCGAGTGGGTCACTCAACAACCGTGGTCCAACGGTCTCATCGGCACGACGGGCATCTCGTATGAAGGCACGTTGGCCGAAGCCGTTGCGCTGGCACATCCCGCCGTCAAAGCCGTCATTCCGCAAGGCATGGAATTCGATGTTTACACGGACGTTGCGCTGCCCGGCGGCATCTTCAACGATTGGTTCATCAAAGAGTGGAGCCACACCAACGATGGACTCGATGCCAATATCGTGCCAAAGGCGTGGGGCTTTTCGGCGCGGCTATTCGTGAAGGGCGTGAAGCCCGTCGATGCGGACAAGAGCCGCGCACAACTGAAGCAGGCCCTCGCGCAGCATCGCGTCAATCCCGATGTCTACCACAACATCCAGGCCATCACCTATCGCGATGATCGGTTTGGCGATCTCGACATCACGCTGGACGATGTGAGCGTGTTCAATCGTCGGGCGGCGATCGAACGATCGGACGTGGCGATCTTCGGCTGGGGCAGTTGGTATGACGGCGCCGCCGCCGACACCGTCATCCGCCGCTTCGTGAACTTCAGCAATCCGCAGATCGGCGTCATCGGCGCGTGGGCGCACAACAGCGAAAGTCATGGCAGCCCGTACGGCAAGCCCAAAGCGCCACCTGTGCCCGATCTGAAAACGCAGTGGCACGAAGCGCTAAGTTTCTTCGAGCATCACCTGAATACACCGCACGCGCAGAAAGTGCTGCACTATTACAATCTGGGCGAAGAGCAATGGAAATCGACGGAGGTATGGCCGCCGATTGGAAGTACCACGCAGCGTTGGTACTTCGGCGACAACCACACGCTGGCCCTGAACGCGCCGCCGGATCGATCGGGCGCGGACGCGGATGCGTACCAGATCGATTTTGAGGCAAGTACCGGCGTGCAGAATCGCTGGCATACCGAAGATGGCGTCACCCCCGTGATCTATCCCGATCGCGCCGCGATGGATCGGCGTTTGCTCACCTATACCAGCGACGTACTCGATCACGATGTGCAGATCACGGGTCATCCGATCGTCACGCTGTACGTCACATCGACCGCGACCGACGGTGCGTTCTTCGTCTATCTGGAAGACATCGACGAAGTGGGCAAAGTGCACTACCTGACGGAAGGTATGTTACGCGGTCTACATCGCAAAGTGTCAATGGATGTTCCGCCGTACAAAATGTTTGTGCCCTATCACTCGTTCAAGCGCAAAGACGCCGCGCCGCTGACGCCGGGCGTAGTGACCGAGTTGACGTTTGGCCTGCTGCCCACATCGGTGCTGATCAGGCAGGGTCATCGCATTCGCGTGGCGATTGCCGGTCACGACAAGTACAACTTCGCGCGAATTCCGAGCGAGGGCACGCCGACGATCACGGTGGCGCGCAACATCGTGCAGGCCTCGTGCATCGATTTGGCCGTGATCGTGGTTGACTGATCGATAAACAAAACGACCTGCCTCAGCATGAAGCAGGTCGTTACACTTCAAAGCAATTGGTTAATGCGAGTGTGATCGCGGCAGATAACCGCGCGCCAGAATCAGCAGACCCAGGCCAATCAGCATCACCGGCCAGAAGTACTGCGACGCGACCGTGCCCATCAGCATGATGAACAGCCCAAAGCCGCCCAGAATCGCCGCCGGCCACCAGGCCCAGGCCATGCGCGGATCGTTTAGCGTCGCCAGCCGCACCAGCGCAAACACCGCCGCCATTCACACGAAGAACAGCCCGCCGATGAACTCGCCCGACAAGTTGGCATTCGCGAGCGTCGGCATGAGGGCGATGACCGACACTATGCCGCCCGGAATCAGCGCCCACCACTGCCGCCGATCGAAGACGTAGATCAGCAGGAAGGGGGCCGCCACGCTGAACAGGAACAGGCTGGCCGCCTGGTCGTTGCCCATAAACCGGTTATCGCCGTTGAAGACCAGAAAAGTCAGGCCGGTCAAGACGCTGCCCGGAATCAGCGCCCACCACTGCCGTCGATCGCTAATGAAGACCAGCAGGAACAGCGCCGCCGGCACGCCAAACAGGAACATCCCGAAATCCAGACCAAAGGGCAGTACGCCCATCCGCTCCGCCAGAAACAGGGCGCCCATCACGATGAAGGCCAATCCCCAGAATAGTCGTGCACTCGATTTCATCTCACACCTCCAGATTGATTATCTGTGTTCAGTTTAGCATCGCGCCCGCCCCGCGTCATCCGCCTTAAGATGGACAAAAAACTGCGCTTAGTGCCGAACCTGTTCCTTGTCCATGCCGGGCGCGGCGCGTGCTATAATCGCGCGTGATGATCACTCAACCTAACCCCGCTCAATGGGACGCCTTCGTCGCCGCGCAACCCAACGGCCACATCCTCCAGACCGCCCGCTGGGGCGAACTGAAAGCGTGCTTTGACTGGTCCGCCGAACAGATCGCCGTTTTGAGCGGCTCCGACATTGTGGCGGGCGCGCTGGTGCTCTTTCGCAAACTGCCGATGAAACTGGGCACGCTGGCCTACATCCCCAAAGGACCGATACTCGATTTTGACGATGACGCACTCAGCGCCGAGTTGCTGCACGGTCTCGATCGGTTGATGAAGCGCCGCCGCGCGATCCTGCTCAAGATCGAACCCGATCGCCCGACGGAACTGCGCTTCTCAACCCGATTGGCCGCCCTGGGTTTTCGTCCCAGTCCGCAGACCGTTCAGCCGCCGCGCACCGTCACGATCGACCTGACGCGCGACGACGAAGCCATCCTGGCGGCGATGCACCCCAAGACGCGCTACAACATTCGCCTGGCCGCGAAAAAAGACGTAGTCGTGCGCGAGGCCACACTCGACGATCTGCCGGCCTTCAACAGCCTGATGGAAGTCACCGGCGAACGCGATGGCTTCTCTGTCCATTCGGCTGAGTATTACGAGGTGGTATTCAAGTTGTTTGGCGGGACTGATCAAGCCCGGCTCTTCGTGGCGACGTTTGAAGAACGCGTCATCGCGGGCGTGTTTGTGTTTGCGCTGGGCGATCGGGCGTGGTACTTCTACGGCGCATCCGGCGAGGCTGAGCGGCAGCGCATGCCCAATTACGCGCTGCAATGGGCGGCCATGCAGTGGGCCAAAGCGCGCGGCTGCAAAGAATATGATCTGTGGGGCATTCCCGACGAAGATGAAGCCACGCTTGAATCACAATATCTGGAGCGCAACGACGACCTGTGGGGCGTATATCGCTTCAAACGCGGCTTCGGCGGCAAGATTATCCGCTTCGCCGGGGCGTTCGATCGAGTGTATGATCCGGTGTTGTATCAGGCGTATAAGTTGTATCTGAAGTCACGCGGGCGCACTGAAGGTTAATCAGTCAACTGGTAATCGGTCAACTGGTAATCGGTCAACTGGTGATTGGTTAACCGGTCAACCGATTGACCGATTGACTGATCGACCAATTAACCGATTACCAATCAACTATACACTTCCGGCTTCAACACCCCGATGTACGGCAGCATGCGATACTGGTTGTGCCAGTCCAGGCCGTAACCCACCAGCCATTCGTTTGGCACGTGAAAACCGATCCAGTCCACGGGTACGTCCACTTCGCGCATGTCCGACTTGCTGACCAGCGCGCACGATCGCAGCGAGGCGGGATGCTTGGTG
>JACRBO010000564.1 GCA_016219235.1 Chloroflexota bacterium | reverse complement strand
GTTGTTGGGCGCGCTGCTGCCGCCTGTGGCGTTGATGACGCCGTTGTATATTTTGCTCTCGGCCCTTGGCTTGCGCACACACCTGTTTGGCCTGATGATCGTGTACGCGGCCATCTCGATGCCGCTGGCCGTATGGAATATGCGCGCGGCCTTTCAGGCTGTGCCGAAAGAACTGGAAGAGTCGGCCTTTCTCGATGGGGCGTCGGCGTTCCGCACGTTCTGGCGCGTGACCCTGCCGTTGGCGGTGCCCTCGATCGCAGTGGCGGCCATCATTGCGTTCTTGATCGGCTACAGCGAGTTCGCCATCGGCTGGCTGTTTGTCGATAAGAGCGACAACGTCACGCTGGCGATGGCGATCAGCGGCATGCAGCGCAACGTCAGCACGGCGTCGTGGAGCAACCTTGCGGCGACCGCGATCCTGATGAGCGTGCCGGTTGTGATCATTTTTGCGGTGCTGCAGAAATACTTGCTGCGCGGTTTTCTGTTTGGCGCGGCGGATGAAAATGGATAGGAGAGATGATGACCGTTGTGACACCGGAGTGGGTTAAAGATGCAGTGTTTTACCAGATTTTTCCCGATCGATTTGCGAAGAGCGATCGAGTGCGGAAGGACGGGCTGCATTTAGAGGCGTGGGACACGCCGCCCACCACCTATGGCTTCAAAGGCGGCGATCTGGCGGGCGTGACCGATCGATTGGATTATCTGCAAGATTTGGGCATTACGGCCATCTACTTCAATCCGATTTTTTCATCGGCGGCCAATCATCGCTATCATACTTACGATTATCTCAACGTCGATCCGATTTTGGGTGGCAATGCAGCGCTGCGCGAACTGATCGATCGGGCGCATGCGCGCGGCATCCGCGTGCTGCCCGATGGTGTGTTCAATCACGCCAGCCGCGGCTTCTGGCAATTTCATCACACGCTGGAAAACGGCGCGTCTTCGCCGTATCTCGATTGGTTTTACTTCGATCCCGAGCGGCTGCACGGGGGACGACACTTCGGTGCGTATCCCGATCCTGTTTCAAAAAGCGCGCTCGATCAGGGCAAGGGCAGTTTCAAATCGATCGGTTATCAGGCGTGGTGGGATCTGCCCGCGCTGCCCAAACTCAACACGCACACACCGGCTGTGCGCGAGTTCATCTGGAATGTGGCCCAGCACTGGATCGACTTTGGCTGCGACGGCTGGCGGCTGGACGTGCCGCAAGAGATCGACGACGACGAATTCTGGCGCGTGTTTCGCCGCCGCGTGAAGGGCGCGAACCCCGATGCGTACATCGTGGGAGAAATCTGGCACGAGAGCAGGCGCTGGCTGCAAGGCGATCAATTCGACGCGGTGATGAACTATCCGATCACCTTAGCGTGCCTGGGCTTCTTCGGCGCAAAGACGATCGATCTGGAAGAGACCCGCAAAGCCGGCGGCTATCGCGGGGCACGACCGCTGGATGCGGCCGATTTCGCCGGGCATATCGATCGGGTGTTGGGCTGGTACGATCCGCAGATCACGCTGGCGCAGTTGAATCTGCTGGACAGCCACGACACGCCGCGCTTCCTCACCAGCGTCAGCGGCGATCAATCCGCACTGCGCTTATCGTACCTGTTTTTATTCTCGTATCCTGGCGCGCCGTGCATCTACTACGGCGACGAGATCGGCCTGCAGGGCAAGCACGATCCGTATTGCCGCAACTCGTTCCCGTGGGACGAGTCGAAATGGGATCACGATCTGCGCGGCTTCGTGCAGCGCTGCATCGCTTTACGCAAGTCGTATCCGGCGCTGCGGCGCGGCTCGTACCATCGGCTGTATGCGCACGACGAGGTAGTGGCCTTTGCACGCTGGCTGGGCGATGAGAAGTTGATCATCGTGCTGAACGCCTCCACCGCAACGAAGAGCATCGATTTGTCGCTCGGCGCGATCAAGGTCAACGACGCCGTCGCCAGCGATATCTGGAACGGCGGCACGCTACATCCGATCGAGACCGGGCAGCTGCGCGAGCTAAAGATCGCTCCGCGTGCTGGCTGCGTGTTGAAAGTTCTGCCGGTCGAAAGCCACTAAATCTATCCGCCGCCCCTGTGCCAGGAATTGCGCTTGGCGGTTTCGGTCGATCTGCGGTATCATAAGCGTAATCCGTTAAAAAATCTGGGCTGCGGTACGGCCGAGCCCAACAAATTGGAGGCAACACCCATGGCATCCGTTACGTTCGAGAATGTGTTTAAGCGCTACGGTAACGTCACTGCAGTCAACAATTTGAATCTGCAGATTCCCGACAAGGAATTCCTCGTCTTCGTCGGGCCGTCGGGTTGCGGCAAGTCTACCAGCCTGCGCATGCTGGCCGGGTTGGAGGACATCAGCGACGGCACCATCTACATCGGTGACCGCCCCGTCAACGACGTCGCGCCCAAAGATCGCGACATTGCCATGGTGTTCCAATCGTACGCGCTCTACCCGCACATGAGTGTGTATGACAACATGGCCTTCGCCCTCAAACTGCGCAAGATGCCCAAGCCCGAGATCGATCAGCGCGTGAAAAAAGCCGCGCAGACGCTGGGCATCGAGCAACTGCTGCCGCGCAAGCCGCGCCAATTGTCGGGCGGGCAGCGCCAGCGTGTGGCCGTGGGTCGCGCCATCGTGCGCGAGCCGAAGGTCTTCTTGTTCGACGAGCCGCTGTCCAACCTCGACGCCAAGTTGCGCGTGCAGACCCGAGCCGAGATCACCAAGTTGCATCAGCAGTTGGCGACGACCTTCATCTACGTGACGCACGATCAGACCGAAGCCATGACGATGGGCACCCGCATCGCCGTGATGAAGGATGGTCTGTTGCATCAGGTCGATTCGCCGCAGACACTGTATGACTATCCCAACAACATGTTTGTGGCCGGCTTCATCGGCAGTCCCGCCATGAACTTCTTCGATGTGACAGTCAAGGGCAGTGGCGACAATCTGACCGTAGATGGTGACTCGTTCCAACTGAATATCCCGGTCGAGCGCGCCAAGGGCTTGAAGCCTTACGTGGGCAAAGCCGTGTCGATGGGCATCCGCCCCGAAGACCTGTTCGACGCCGAGTATGTGGCGCAGAGCATTCATCCGGGCAACCTGGATGCGAAGGTGGAAGTGACCGAGTTGATGGGCAACGAAGTCTACCTGTATCTGTTAACGGGCAAGAACTCGTATGTGGCCCGCGTCGATCCGCGCACGAAGGCGAAGGTGGGCAACAGCGTGCGCATGGTGGCGAATCTGGACAAGGTCCACTTCTTCGACAAGGCGACGGAGCAGGCCATTCGTTAGACGGCAGCGTTACAAAAACAAACCCTCGACACGTACATGTCGAGGGTTTCTTGTTTACAGGAGCAGCGCATGTTTACGCTTGAAGAACGTCAACGCAAAATCGAATCATACGGGCAAGCCTGTCAAGTGCTCAGCACAGCTTTAGCGCAGTTTCCGCGCGAGATGTGGCAATATCGCCCCGCGCCCGATCGTTGGACCATTCACGAGATCGTCGTGCACATCGCCGACAGCGAAGCCAACACCTACATTCGCGGCCGCCGCTTCATCGCCGAACCGGGCACACAGATCGCCGCCTATGATGAGATGCGCTGGGCAACGGCGCTGCGCTATCACAAGCAAAGCACTGAGGCCGCACTGGAATTGTTCAAGTGGCTGCGCGGCAACACCTATGAATTGATCAAGTCGCTGCCGGCGGAAGTATGGCGCAACACGTTGGATCATTCCGAAGCCGGGCTGATGACGATGGACGACTGGCTGGATACGTACGAGCGCCACATCCCGGATCACATCGCGCAGATGCAGGCGGTGTATGAGGCGTGGCAGGCCGGGCAGTAGTCCACAGCCCCATCCTGACGCCAGCCCGGCAAGGCACGAACCTCTCGCAGGGCCGATTGTTTGAGTCTATCTGGCTCATTTTCCATTTGCACAATTGACTCGAATGTGGCATCTCCTCGTCTGCCCGCCTGTCGCTGCGATTCGCACTCGCATCAGCAACGATCCAGTGTCGGTGCGCCGTGCCCGATCCTTCAATCCAGATCAAATTCAGCGATGACCGGGCAAAGATCACTCATCACGCTCCACCCGGCGTATGAGCCAGCCGTTAAAGACGTGAGACGCCTGGCCCAATCCGTCAGCGCCGCGAAGCGATCGTTAGGCTTGCGTTCCAGCAGATGCACCAGCTCGTGGACGACGACGCATTCGAGGCAGATAGGAGGGGCGGAATCAGTGCTTTGAGTTGTTGCCGATACCACGCGAGGAGCACACGTTCGCGTTGCCAGGTGTCGCTCAGGCGAGTAACGCAGAGAACTTCAAACGCTTGCTGGGGGTGTAAGTGTATCTTCCACGTGCTGGGTGCCGACCAGCGTCGTCAGGGTCTGCGCGGTGAGCGTTAACCGTTCGGCTGCGGTCGCCGATTGCTGACCACTCGTCGCCGCCTGCTGAGCGACAACCGAGACATCGTGCATGGTGCGAGCCACCTGTTCACTGGCCTGAACCTGTTGCTGGGTCGCCAGCGAAATCCCGTGGGCTAGCTCAGCCGTGACCCGCATTTGTTCCAACATCTGAGTGATGGCGAGGCCCGACTGACCGGCGAGCGTGGAACCGTGTTCCGCCTCACGGGCGCTGTCACCGGCGGCCATCACCGCCGAATTGGTAGCCGCCTGGACATCGCTAATCAAAGTACGGATCTCCGTAGTGGCCTGCACCACACGATCGGATAAACGCTTAACCTCGGCCGCGACGACGCCGAAACGCTTGCCATGCTCGCCGGCCCCCGCCGCTTCAATCGCCGCATTCAGGGCCAGCAAATGGGTGTCGCCCGCAAACTCGTTGATGATGTTGACGATCACGCCGATCTGCTGCGCCTTTTCGCCCAGCGCTTGAATCCGATCGGCCAGTGTCTCAACTTTCCGCTGAAGCGTAGCCATTCCAGCCGCCGCATTATCCACCGTGGTTTGAGCCACTTCACCGCTTTGAAGATTCTGACCGGTCGTTTGCGCGATGTGATCGGCAAACTCGGCGATCTGCTGCGCCGTCCGGCTGAGTTCCTCAATCGTCGCCGTAACTTCGGTCACGGCCGCGGCCTGTTCGATGGCGCCCGCCGCCTGACTCTGGGCCTGCCCGGTGAGCTCGCTCGCGGACGACGACAAGACGCCGATGGTCTTATCCAACGAGCCGATCAAGCCTCGCAAATTAACCGCCATCCGATTGAACGTGCGGGCCAGCGTGCCGATCTCGTCGGTGGATCGGGTATCGGCCTGCACGGTCAGATTGCCCTCGGCCAGTTGGGCCGCCTTTTGGCTCAAAGCGATGACTGGCCGGCTGATTGAGCCGGCAATGAGGAAGGCCGCGACGCCGATGACGGCGATCAGCAACAACGCGGCGATGACAATCCGTCCAGTCGTGGCCGCCAGATTGGCATCCACTTTCTCCAGCGAGATGCCCACGCGGAAGCCGCCCCAATGTTGGCCGTTCACGTCGATCGGCGCCGAAATATCCCAGGCTATCTCGCCTGTATCCCGATTGTAGATCTGGCGTAAAAAAGATTCCGTATTTTTAGCGGCGGCCAGACCGACTGGATCATTAAAGAGGCGTTTGGTTCGGTTGCCCGCCAGATCGGCTTGAGAGTCGCCAGTGAGCGGTTTGGTATAACGTGTGTTATGGGTGGGCAGATACCCGTTCACATCGACGGCCACGGCGAAGAGCGTATCTTGATCGGCATTGAGGTAAGCGTCTTCAATGCCCAGGATATTGGCGTCGGTAAAACCATCGAACGCCGTGTGATATTTTTGCGGATTCGTACCGGGGATGGGTTGATAGTTCGTGTCAAAGACCTGCGCCTCGGTTAAACGGCCCGTAGCAATGGCATCTTCAAGCACATGGCCCACGGCGGCTGCACCGCTCCAGGCCAGACCCTTGCCTTTAACCAGCAGGGCCTCGTCCAACGAGCCGCGCTGCGCCTGCACATCATAGACGGTAAAGATCGTCAGCAAGACCACCATGACGCCCATGATGAGCAGCACGGTCTTCTGTTGCAGACTACTCGCAATCTGGTGCCGGACTCGACGCAACATGGTAGTCCTCCTGGCGGTCAACGACCTCTCAATCGACCGGGCTGTAGCCTGCGGCAAGGGCGCGATCGTCCACAGGGTTGCATCCAATGGAATATGCCATCATTCTATCTGATTGTCGGACGCGAGTCAATTTAATCGACGCTGATTTGGCTTACGCCTTCGATTGAAGTCAATTGTACTTTTCTATTTTTCAGGTTATTATCATTCTATCTGGTTTATCAGGCTAAGGCTATGACCTTCAACGCCGGGCAGATACTGGTTCAAGCCGAACGGGCAGCCGTCGCACAGACAATCGCTGCCGGAAGTCCGGCGTTGCCTGTTATCACCTTCGCCTGGGGTAAAGATCGCTACGCGTTGCCAGTTGACGAAGTGCGCGAAATCGCCAAAGTCAGCCCCATTACCCCTATGGCCGGTTTGCCGCCCACGCTCTTAGGCGCGATGAATCTACGCGGTGAGGTATTGACGGTGGCCGATCTGCGTCCGCTGCTCGACCTGGAGCCTGGTCGCCCGACCGCCGCTTCACGCCTTATCCTCGTTACGCACCAGGCCGAACGGGTCGGTTTACTGGTCGATGCGATTGGCGACATTTTCGAGATCACCACCCTCGATCGATCTGCCGGAACAGCCGGGCTGATTCTGGGGCAGGCGGTCTTGCCAGATGGTCAGCTGGTCAGCCTGATCGACTTGAATAGCGCCCTGCGCGCCCTGGCCGATCAGTAATGGACAGCGACAACAAGACGTTGACCGTTCTCCTCGTGATGGCCGTTCAGCAGATCTTTGGCGTGCCGGCCATTCAAATCGAAAGACTCGCCGCGTCGGCAGCCGATTCGCTTGAAGATAAAACAACCTGGTGGCCGCTCGCGCTTGGTTTAGGCTATGCTTCATCCGATGTGGTTGATCGGCGGGCGACTCATATTCTGTGGACCCGCAATGGCATCGGCTGGGCGGTTGAGTCGATCCTGGAATTGAGTACCTTGCCCATCCATTCAGTGCGTCGCTTGCCTGCATTGCTGGCGCAGCATACCGCGCGAGTCGTGTGGGGGGCAGCCTTTTATGAGGGCGATTTGATCCTGCTCGTCGATCTGGATCAGATCGCGTGTCCGCCACTTAACCAGCACTGAAGAGTCGCACAGGCGGCGGCTGACCACTCATGGACGATCTTGATTTTTCATTCCTCATTCCTGAATTCCTGGCCGAGGCGCGCGAACATCTCGCCACCCTGGAGACCGGTCTGTTGTCGCTTGAGGCCGCGCCCGACAACGACAGCCGCGCCGAAACAATTAACACGCTCTTTCGATCGGCGCACACGATCAAAGGCTCGTCGCGCATGTTGGGCTACGAGGGGGTGGGGCGTGTGGCGCATGCGCTGGAAGACGTGTTGGGCGAGCTGCGCGACAAGCGCCTGGCCGTCGCCGCGCCGCTGATCGATCAATTGCTGCGCGCCGTCGACCAACTGCGCCGCATGCTCGATCAACCAGCCGATTATTCCGCAGGCGCCGACGAGCTGATCGCCCGATTGCACGGCCTGCTGCCGGCCGATGAACCGCCGGCGGAAACATCTGGTTCGGGCGATGATCTTCCACCGTTCACCTTCGAACCCGCTGAATCACTCCCTGCCATTGACGACACGCCCATCGTCGCGGCAGTCGCGCCCGTCACAGAAGTGACCCCCACCGCGCTCGCGCTGCCGGCCATTGAACCCGGTCATGCGCCCGTCGCGGCGGATGAGACCGTGCGCGTGGCCGTGAGCCGGCTTGATGAGCTAATGCGTCTGACGGGCGAAATGATGATGGGCGTGCAGCGCGCTGAAGAACTCGATCGGACCAACCTGGCCCTCATGGCCCGGCCGCGCGATGCCGCCCGGCCGCCCGACCACGCGTCACTCGATCAGATCGAGATCGGACGGGCGGAGCTCGCCGACAGCCTGCGCGTTTTGGCGTCGACGACCAAACGGCTCGAAGAAGAAGTCATGACGCTGCGGCTGTTGCCGTTAAGCACCGTCTTTGCCAGCCTGCCGCGATTGGTGCGCGATCTGGCGCGCGAACACAACAAACCGATTGAATTCACGCTGGAGGGCGAAACGACCGAGCTCGATCGCCGCATTACTCAAGCGCTGAGCGAACCAGTCATGCACGTGATTCGCAACGCCGTCGATCATGGCGTCGAAGCGCCCACCGCGCGCACGGGGGCCGGCAAGCCCGCCGTCGGTCAGATCAAAGTGCGCGCGTATCGACAGGGTGAGCGGGTGCGCCTTGAAATCAGCGACGATGGGCGCGGTTTGTCGCCAGGCAAATTGCGCGAGGCCGCCGTCCGCAAGAACCTGATCACGGCGGCCGAAGCCGCGGCGCTTGACGACACGGCCGCGCTCGAATTGATCTATCTGCCTGGCTTTTCAACAGCGAGTTTTATCACGTCCACGTCGGGTCGCGGCGTGGGCATGGAAGTGGTCAAAGCGTCGATTGCCAGACTGGGCGGCTCAGTCGAGCTATGGACACAGCCGGGCGTGGGGACGCGCTTCACCTTTGTCTTGCCGCTGACGGTTACGCTCGCGCATGCCCTGCTCGTCAAAGTGAGTGACCGCACCTATGCCATCCCGGCGGGCGCGATCGAGCGCATCATTCGCCTGTCGCCCGCTGAGATTCAATCGTCGGCCGGGCGTGAGCATCTCCTGTTTGAGGATCACATCATTCCGCTCTTTCGCCTGAGCCGTCTGCTCGGCGATTCGACGATCGAGCCGGCCGATTGCCCCGCCCTCGTGATGACCGCGGCCGATCAACACACTGCCCTGGCAGTGGATGCGGTCATCGACGAACGCGAAGTGGTCCTCAAGCCGTTGGGCCAGCTGCTCGGTCGGGCGGAGATGGCCGCCGGCGCGACGCTACTGCCCGATGGGAAGGTCGTGTTCGTGCTCGACCCGTTCGCGTGTGTGCGCGCCGCGCGGGGTGTCGTGCGTCATGCCCCGGCCAGAGTTGAGTCCGCCGCACCCTCACGCCGCCTCCTGGTAGTGGACGATGCGGCGACGACGCGCGAACTTGAACGCAATATCTTGCTGGCTTCGGGCTATGCGGTTGACACCGCGGTGGATGGCGCGGATGGTTGGCGCAAACTGCAGACCGGCAGCTACGCCCTGGTCATTACCGACGTGGAGATGCCCAACATGACGGGCTTTGAATTGACGGAAGCCATTCGGGCCGACGCGCGTTTTGCCGCCGTGCCCGTCATCATCGTGACCAGCCTCGAACAAGAGCGCGAAAAACGCCGTGGATTGGCGGCTGGCGCGCAGGCTTATTTGATCAAGAGCGTGTTCGATCAGTCAACCCTGTTGGAGACGATCGAACGGCTGCTCCCGTAATCAAACCTGACGGGTCTTCAAGACCCGTCAGGTTTAAGTGATCGATACTTCTATGATTCGGGTACTCATTGTCGATGACTCAGCCATTTTCCGCTCAGCGTTGAAGACCGCGCTCGAAAGCGACGCGGACATTCGAGTGGTGGGCCAGGCAGCCAACGGCTCGGAAGCGGTGGAGCTGGTCACTCGTCTGGAGCCGGACCTCGTCACACTGGATGTAAACATGCCCGGCCTGGATAGCTTTCAAACGGTGGAGCAAATCATGGCGCGGCGGCCCACGCCAATCTTGATCATCGCCGACGTCAAGCGCGAGACGCTGATCTTTCGGATGTTGGCGGCGGGCGCGTTAGACGTGCTCACCAAACCCGATCATGACCCGGCGGCGATGCGGCCGATCGTGGATCGCGTGAAGGGCCTCGCCCTTGCTCACGCGCATTCAACGCGCCTCGTTCCATCGACAGCCGATTCAACGGCGCAACGACCAACAACCCACCGCCCCACCGGCGGGCGGGGCTCCGGGCCGGTGGTGATCATCGTCTCTTCGGCAGGCGGGCCACCCGCCCTGGCACAAGTATTGGCGCAGTTGCCGGCTGATATGCCCGCCGCCGTGTTGATCGTCCAACACATTGCCCCGGGCTTCGCACCGGGTATGGCAAAGTGGTTGAGCGTCAACTGCTTGCTGCCCGTGCAGCTGGCCGAGGCCGATCAGGTGCTGCAAGCCGGGGTGGTTGGCGTAGCCCCAGATAATGCGCACCTGGTCGTAGCGCCCGGTCGCCGCTTGCTGCTCGATCAAAGTATCGACGCGCATTCATCACTCCGACCGGCGGCCGATGTGACGTTGCGATCGGCCGCCGAAGTGTGCGGCGCTGACCTGTTAGCCGTGGTGTTGACGGGCATGGGGCGTGACGGCGCAGCCGGGACCGAGATCGTCAAGGCGCGAGGCGGGCGCGTCGTCGTCCAAGATCAGGCCACGAGCGCGGTATATGGCATGCCACAAGCCGCGCGCCAATTCGCCGATGCCGAACTCCCGCTTCAAGACATCGCCGCGTATATCATTCGCTTCGTCTATGACCACGTCAGCTGATCCTCGCCTGCTCGCCGGCGCGGCGGAACTGCTGGCCCGCCGCGCCGGATTTCGCTTCAATCTGGAGCAGCCTAACGCGCTGGCCAATGCGCTCAGCAACCGCATCCATGCCTTGCACCTGTCGAATGATCAGGCCTATCTGGCGCACCTCCACAACGACGAGACTGAATGGCTGAAGCTGGCCGAGGAACTCACCGTCCACGAGACGGCGTTCTTTCGACATGCGGGTCAATTCCGGGTCTTGTCCGAAGTCATTTTGCCCGAGTTGGTCCGGCTGCGCGCGCCTGAGCGCACGTTGCGACTCTGGAGCGCGGCCTGTGCCACCGGGGAAGAAGCGTATTCGTTGGCGATCGCCATTCGCCGGCTGGGTCTGCCCGCCGATTGGCAGGTGGAGATTCTGGCAACCGATCTCAGCACGCGCGCGCTGGATGTGGCCAGGCAAGGTGTGTTTGACAAACGCCGTCTGCGCACCTTATCTTCCGAGCAAATCGCACTCTACTTTGATCCGTGCGGCGAACGCTTTCAATTGCATAGTGATCTGCGCTCGATGGTTCGGTTCGCGCAATTCAATCTCACTCAGGCCAGTCCAGTGCCGGACGAATTTCGCCGTATGGACCTTGTCTTCTGTGAGAACGTGCTCATCTACTTCAGCCCGGAAGCAATTCGTCGCTGCGTCACACATCTCCGCGACGTGCTGCGCGAAGGCGGCTATTTGTTTCTCGGTTATTCTGAAACGCTCTACGGCATGTCTGAAGGTTTCTTGACGATCTCGTTTAACGATGCCTACGTCTATCGACGCGAGATGACGCCCCTGGCGGAGCCGCTGAAAGCCAGACCGGCGCTGCCGCCGCGTGCGCCGCAGACTGCGACACTGTTACCGGTGCGCCCCCGACCATCGGCGCCCGCACCAGCGCCCGCACTGGCCTCCGTTGTTGCTCAACGACCAGCCGTGACGTCGCCTTCGCTGTCATCCGTCGAAGCGCTGATTGATGGCGGCGATCTGGCCGGCGCCATTCGCCTGACCGAAAAGTGGCTGGCGCTTGAACCGGAGTCGAAGCCGGCCCGCTTTACGCTGGCGCGCTTATATGCGGCGAAAGACCTGGATGTTGAGGCCGCCGACTTACTGCGACGGCTATTGAGGGTCGATCCCTTGCACGCACCGAGCTATCTGTTGTTGGGCATCCTGTGCTATCGGCAGGGTGAAATCGAGGAGGCGCTGGCGCAGTTTCAGCACGCGTTGTATTTAGAGCCTAAGACGGCCGTCGCCTATTTCTATCTGGGCAACATCTATCAACAGCGCGGGCAGCTGCCGCATGCCATTCACGCGTATCGCAACGCCATTCGGGCCGCCGCGGATATTGTTCTGACCTGGGACAGCAGCTTCACCCCCGAAGTCTTGATTCAAGTCTGTGAACGCAACATCGC
>JACRBO010000551.1 GCA_016219235.1 Chloroflexota bacterium | reverse complement strand
CGCGACCGGTGCGACTTCGGTCAGCGGCAGTGTGAAATTGAAGATGACTTGATCGGGCGCGTTTTCGGCCCAGATGCGGCCGCCGTGGGCTTCGATGATACCTTTGCAGATCGACAGGCCCAGCCCGGTCCCCGTCACCCGATCGGCAGCCGTCACCCGATAGAACTTGTCGAAGATGCGCTCCAGATGTTCGGCGGGCACGGACGGTCCCTGATTGCTGACCTGTACGTGCAACCAGGCGGGATCGACGACGCACGCACTCAATCGGATCTCAGTGTCCGGCGGCGCGTACTTGGCGCTGTTGCTGATGAGGTTGCGGATGACCTGTTCGATCTGCACGTAGTCCACCGACACCAGCGGCAGTTCATCCGATAGATCGATCCGCACACGATGATTCTGCGTCACGGCGCGCAGACTGCCGGCGGCGCTGCCCGCGATCTCGGCCAGCGCATTCCAGCGGCGCTGCGGATGCAGCGCGCCCGCCTCGATGCGCGACATGTCCAACAAGTTGCCGACGAGTTGATTCAGGTAATCGGTTTCTTCTTCGATCGCCGCCAGCAGTTCATCGCGCGCCGTCGATTCCCACGGCACGGCGGCGCTGCGCAGACTGGTTACCGCCGCCTTGATGGTGGCGAGCGGCGTGCGCAGTTCGTGCGACACCGACGACAGCAGCGCGGACTTGAGCCGGTCGCTTTCTTCCAGCACTTGCGAGCGATTGGCCGCGTGCGCCAGCCGCGCCCGCTCGACGGCGATGGCGCCCTGACTGGCGCTGGTGCGCAGCAACCGTTCTTCGGCGGGTTCCAGCGGGCGACTGGTGCGCCACACGCGAATCTCGCCCTGTTGACCGCGCACCGTTTGCAGCGGTACGCGCAGGATCGGCGGCGCAGTGATCGACGGTTCGGCCTGAGGCAGGGCGATCAACACCGCCGCGTCACCGGCACGGGCCTCGATGGCGACCTCCACTCGATCGGCTTGCACGGTTTGATACGTCTGTTCACCCAGCGTTTGCGCAATGGCGCGATCATCATGCAGCCCGGCCAGCTGCAAACTCAATTCGTATAACTGGGTCGCCTCGCGTTCGCGGGCGCTGGCGGCCCGGGCGCTGGACTGGGCGCGGCCGACCAGTTGGCTGATCACGACGGCGACGATGAGAAACGCGATCAGCGTCAGAATGTCCTGCGTCTGATGCACGATGAAGGTGTGCGTGGGCGGCAGGAAGAAATAGTTGAAGGCCAGAAACGCCGTCACCGCGGAGAAGATGCCGGGGCCTAAGCCGCCCAGCGACGTGACCACGCCGACGGTCATCAGGAAGATCAGCGCATCGATGGGTGGATCGAGAAACGGCTGCAAGGCGGCCAGAATGGCGGTAGTGGCGGCCACGGCCAGCACCGCCAGACCATAACCCGTTCGTCTGGAAAAACGCGGCACAAAATACATCCGGCAACTCTCCTAAAAACACGGCGGATAAGCGTCACCCTCAATACCGAAGTTGAAACGCCACGACGCATCGGTGCGATTGCCGTTCGCGGTGGTAACGATCATGTTGGCCTGATAGCCCTGGCCCGCGCAGACGGGCGTGCCGTTCGGCCAGCGATTGTCGTGCTCCGCAAAGACCCATACCGGGCAGGCCGGCGCGCCGCCGCCAAAGGCGCAATACCACGAAGTCACTTCGGTTTGCGCGTGGGCGGTCTCGCCGCGCGGACTATCGATGGTGATCGCGACCGATTGGATGTTAGCGCCATCCGTCGCGCCCGCATCCGGATCGAAGACTTTGAGCCTGAACACGATGCGGTCTGTGAACACGATTGAATCGAGTGCGCCCGTATAGCCCGGCAGCACGACTTCGCCCGTCAGGCCGTTGGTCGAGCCGAACGCCGGCACAACCGGATCGGCCAGCACCGGCAGCGGTGTGGCGATTGGTGCGGTGGTCGGTCGAATGGGCACAACGGTCGGCGTAACCCGCGCCACCGGCACCGTGGGCAGGACGGCTGGCCGCGCGACGGCGGTCAACGTTTGCGCCACCGCCAAATCTTCTGCGACCCGTGTCGCCACTCGATCAGGTTCGGGTGTTACCGTGAATGTACAGGCCGCCAACAACACCGCAGCCGCGAAATACATCATCCCCCGCGCGGTCATGTCACGCCTCCTCATGGTCCTGATAAGATTTGATTCACGCGCTCCAACTGTGGCTGGCAGCGGTCGCGCACAATCAGATCGATCAAGATGCGATCCGTCGAGTTGGCCGCCTGCGCGACGCACGCTTCAAATGCCTGCTGCGCGTGTTGATAGTTGAGTTTGCTTTCCGCCTGGGCGTTGCTTTCCAGGTCGATCTCGGCTTGCTGGATATAAATCGCGCCAAGAGCCAGCTGCGCTTGCGCCAGGACACGCGGTTGGCGCAAGTCCGTCAAAGCCGGGATGATCGACGTGATCCGCTCGATCGCTCCGGCGAACGCGGCCCGGGCTGCGGCCCGATCGGTGGGGCGCGTCGCGCGGCCCACGTGATACTCGCCGATGCCTTGCGATAGGCCACCGACCAACTCGGCCAGACGATCACCCGCTTGACGCGCCAATTCAGGCGCGGCATTGTATTCGTCGAGCATGCGTTGCAGATCGGGTGAGCCGAGCGTGTCGCTGATCACCGGGACACGCTGCAACCGCACATAGAGCGCGCTGCCCAGCCCGATGCGGGCGCGCGCATAGGCGGGATTGCTGTCGATGGCGTGTTGAAAGTCGGCGGCTGCTTCGGTCAATAGATCGGTGGAAACTCGCCCGGTGGTCTGCTGCGCTTGAAACAAGGCGGCCTGACCCTTGAAGAAATAGAGAATCTCTTTGCCCGCGCCTTGCTCTGGCCAATCGATCAATTGTTGTTCTGCTTGCCGGTAAACTTCAAGTGATCGAGCCGCGCGGCCAAACACATCGTAAGCCAGGCCAGTGGCGATGAAGAACAAGGCGCTGGCGCGCGTGCGCAGATCGGTGCTCGCGCCAAACGCCGCGCCCGATGTAAACCTCAGCGTTCCGACGGTCTGATTGCCCGTCAACAACGCATCGACTTCGGCGCGCACGCTGGGCGAGACATAGAACTGCGGTGAAAACGAACCATCGGCGGCGAGGTTGCCGTAAATGAGCATGTCCGCGCCCAGCAGATCAACCACGTTCGATGCAGTCGCCTCATCGGCCACGAGGCCGTTCGCTACCGGCAAGCCGCCGTACCGAATCGCAATCGACGACTTGATGATCGGATCGGGAAAAGCCTCGCGCTGCGCCTGTAATGTATCGTACACGCTCTGGCTCAATGCGCGGCTTTGATCAGTGACGCGGACTTGGCCGCTGGCATCGACTTCGCCGAACTCCGCGACGACGACGTTGAACGTCGTGCTGGACATGCGGCCCGGCGTCGGCGTTGGCGCGATGGATTGATTCAGACGCGCGACATTCAAACTGATAAAGATCAGAATTGCCAGTGCGATTCCGACCCCGGCTAGCATCGGAATTAGCGGCACGTTGAGCTGTCCGATGTGAATGGTGGTGCGCGTGATCTGCCGCCGAATGACCACGTCGCCGCTCGCGACGATCTTATCGCCCTCGACTTTGTCGCCGCTAATCTGCTCGATCTTATCGCGCCCGACGACATCGCCGCCGATGGCAATGTCGCGTTGCGCATCGACGCTGACGCCGCCGGAGATCGACGTGCGGTCGCCGGTGGGCTGATCAGATTCTGGCGGGTGTTGATCGTCGGTCGTCATGGTCGAAGGGTTGGAAATCAAACAGGCCGAAGCGCGCTCCGGCCTGTAGATTGATCTGCGCGTTCTGCTTGAGATCAGGCTGTTGCGCCGCCACGCAACGCCCTGGCCTTTTCCAGCACTTTGCGAATGATCATTGCCACACCTGCCGCCGGATTCGCCAGCGTAGCGGTCGCCACTTCGAGCACGTCGTCGATCAGATCAGGTGACGTGGCGACAATGGCTTGCGAGGCTGACTTAACTTCTTTTTCTGTGGCCGCATCCGGCTTCTCGCCTGCCGCTTCTTTTTCCGCCGCTTGCTTGATAGTGTCTACAGCTTCTTTGATGTCAGCTTGATCTTCCTGGGGTTTGGCTGCAATCTTTTGGTAAATCAAGTCAAAAGCTTTGGCGAATTCGGCAGGAGTCGAGCCAGTAGTCGTTGTAGTCGTCGTTGTCACGTTGCCGCCAACCAAATCGCGGCCGGCTATGCTTCCTCCGACACTCCCAATGTTCCCGCCAACAGACACGCCACCACTTCGGCCGCCGCCACGCGCGTCCTCGGTTGCTTCACGCGCCGCTTCCTCCGCCTTTGCTTTGAGCTTTGCAGCAATGATGTCGTCAACCGAAGGATTCCTGTCACCTGCACTCATGGTATGCCTCCTGATTGTAGAATTGACTTGAGTCAAGATATGCCGTGATTGACAATGACGATCTTGTCGCCACCGACGACTTCTCCGCTCACAGTTATTGCCCCACCGTTGAAATGTACCCCGCCTGAGCGATCTGTCGATGCTTGTGGCGCCCGAAAGACCGTGCCACAACTTGCACACGTTAGGGTGAATCTCGCAGTGCGAGATTCGGGCAAGGGTGCGCCGCATTTGCTACATGTCCATGCTTTCAGTTGTTCTGCACACTCATCTTGTATCGATGCCACTCTGCGTCTGAGCAGTTCAGCAACCGCCTCATCAGACGCCGACAAATCACCATTGATAGTGATCGTGCGCTTGATGCTGCCGCCGATCACGTCACCGTCGATCGTGATGACGTCACTTGCCATCCGAACACCGGCTACCTTTTCGGCCGGAATTGGATCCGTCGCGCCAGTAACGCGGGCCGACGGAATCGATGTCTTTTGATGGGTGGATCGACCAAAGAGTTTCTTAAAGAAGGATAGCATGTTTTCCACTCCCACTCAAACGCCCCGCCCGAGCTCAATCATGGCATCATCCTCAGCGGCCCGGTCCCCTTCGGCTTCGGGCGCGGCCCGCTGACGGGCACGGTAAACGAGAAGCGGCTACCCAGCCCCACCACGCTCTCGCACCAGATGCGGCCGCCGTGCAGATCGATCATGCCTTTGGCGATGGCCAGGCCCAGCCCCATGCCGCTATACTTGCGCGTCAAGTGCGGTTCCACTTGATAGAACCGCTCGAAGACCCGCTCCAGTTCGTTGGCCGGGATGCCAATGCCGGTGTCGGCGATGTGGACTTGCACTTCGCCGTTGGCCGTGTTCGCCGAGATCAGGATGCGCCCGCCGGGTTCGGTAAACTTGATCGCGTTGGACAGCAGGTTGTTGAGCACGATCGCCAACTTGGCCCGATCGGCTTTAAGATTCATCGGTTCCGGCGGCAGATTCAGCGTCAGGACGTGCTCTTTGGTATTGACGAGTTCGCACATCGCGTCCACCGTGGTCTGAATCACGTCCCGCAGTTCAAACTCGCTAACCTCTAATTGCGACGTGCCCTCGGCTACGTGCTGCACGTTCACCATGTCGTCAATCAGCGAACGCAGTTTGAGCGCGCTGTTCAGCACCACGTCCACCTGGGCCTGCGCGTCCGGTTTCACATCGTCTTTCAGCATGGCCGCGTAGCCCAAAATTAAACCCAGCGGCGTGCGCAATTCGTGCGAGGCGATGGCGATGAAATTGCTCTTGATCTGATCGACCTGGTTAAGCTGTGCGTAGGTCTTTTGCAGCGCGGTGACCAGCCGTGCATTTTCAATGGCGACGGCGGCTTGCGCGGCGAGCGTCATCAAGAGTTGGCCGTCTTCCTCGCTGAACGGGGCGTTGTCGTGTTTGTTCAGCGCTTCCAGCACGCCGATGGGCCGGTCGCGCAGCATCAGCGGCACGCCCAGCAGCGAGCGCGATTGAAAGTCCAGCTGCTTGTCCACACCCGTAAAATGCCGCGGATCGTGCTGCACATCGTCGATCGCCATCGGCCGGCCGGACATCAAGATCGAACCGGCCAGGCTCCCGCCGATGGGCACACGCAGGCTGGCGAGTCTGTTCATCTCGCGGCCATTGGACGCCGCAAAGCGCAGCTCGGTGCCGGATTCGTTGAGCAGCATCAGTGAGGCGGCTTCGGTGTCGGTCAACTCGGTGGCCGCGGACAAAATGAGGTGCAGCACTTCATCCAGATCGAAGGTGCTGGTCAGGGTCTGGCTGATTTCAAGCACGCGCTGCAGGCGGTCGGCTTGCCGTCGCAGCGTCGTAAAGCTGCGGCGCAGATCGCCGGTCTGGGGCAGATTCAACGGCAGTGTACTCACATGCGCTCCGCAAGCACCCGTGGCAAGAGCTCGTCAACGGGCGGGGGTGCTTCAATCGAGTCGTCAGTTGCTGTGCGCAGCCAGATCAAGAACTCTGTGTTACCCGCCGGCCCTGAAATCGGTGATCGAATCAGATCGATCGGGTTGAACCCCAGGTCGCCGGCTGCCTGCCAGATCGAGCGAATCACTTCGGCATGAATTTCAGTGTCGCGCACCACGCCGCCTTTACCCACCCGCTCGCGGCCCGCTTCAAACTGTGGTTTGATCAAGGCCACCACCTGCGCGTGAGGTTTCAACCATTTTAGCACAGACGGCAAGATCAAGCGCAAGGAAATAAACGACGCATCGATGACGGCCACGTCGATCGGCTCGGGCAGCGCGTCCACGTAGCGCGCGTTGGTGCGATCCATGACGATCACGCGCGGATTCGATCGGATCTTCCAGTCCAACTGGCCGTAGCCCACGTCGATGGCGTAGACTTTGGCCGCGCCGCGCTGCAACAGGCAGTCCGTAAAGCCGCCGGTGGACGCGCCTACGTCCGCGCAGACGGCGTGTTCGATCGCGATGGCAAACCGATCGAGCGCGGCGGCGAGTTTCAGTCCGCCCCGGCTGACGTAGGGCAGCGGCTCTTTGATGCGCACGGTGACATCGGCCTTCACTTGCGCGCCGGGTTTGTCGGCCACTTGATCGTTGACCAGCACTTCGCCGGCCATGATCAGACGTTGGCTTTTTTCACGGCTCGCCACCAGGCCGCGCTCGACGAGGAGTTGATCGAGTCGAATCTTGGGCATGGGCAGATTATACTACGGGGAATGCATTTGACACCCTCTTTGCGCGCATGATATAGTCAAGGCCATGTCAGCGTCCTCAAATCCGCCCGATCAACCTCAGACGCCCGACGCGCCAACCGAAAATCAACCGGCGCAGTCTAGCCCTAATCGAGATGGCATCACGCTTTCGCGGCGACAGCTGCGCGGCCTGATCGTTCTGGCGATGCTTAACGTGCTCGTTTTGATCGGATTGACGGCGCTGGCGCTGCGCGAACCGATGGTGCAGTTAGTGCAGGTGCTGGTCACGCCGCCGTCGGCCCCGCTGCCCACGCGCACGCTGCTGCCGACCTCGACCCCGCTGCCGACACCCACACCTACCGCGACGCCCATCAGCCCGTTTGGCGGCGGCGGCGCCATTGCCTTCACGCTGCGCCGCAACGGCAACAGCGACATCTATGCCGTCAACGCGGATGACAAGCAGTTGATTCGGCTGGTCAGCCATCCCGCCGACGATCGCGATCCGGCGATCTCGCCCGATGGCCGCGAGTTGGCCTTTGCGTCTCATCGCGACGGGAATTGGGATATTTACCGGCTGGATTTCGTGAGTGGTGTCGCCGCGCGTTTGACGCTGACCACCACTTACGATGGCGCGCCCGCCTGGTCGCCAGATGGCCGCTATATCGTGTTTGAGTCCTATCGGGGTGGCAACCTCGATCTGTATCGCATGGATCGCGCTGGCCGCAACGTCAAACGCCTGACGCAGAATCCTGCGCCAGACACCAGCCCCGCCTGGTCGCCGGACGGCAAATCGATCGCGTTTGCGTCGTATCGCAACGGCAACAAGGACATCTTTCTGCTGCCGCTGGATTTGCCCGATCCCGAGAGTGATCTGGCGAACTTGACCAACACGCCCGATCGGGACGAGGATAACCCCGCGTGGTCGCCCGATGGGACGCAGCTGGCGTACACCTCGGGTCGCCCCGGCGATCAACTGATCTATGTGAATACGTTTGACCTAAAGTTCAAGAGCCTGCAAGAAGCCGATGTCGGCTTGTTCGGGCAGGGCAGTGAACCGGCCTGGTCGCCGGACAGCAAAGCCATCATCTTTACCTATCACCGGGCCGATCGGGACGTGTTGATCGGCGCGAATCTGGGTGGCTGGGGCCTGGCGCAGGAAGCGTTTGGCGGCCGCGAGTTCATCGGGCATCCGGCCTGGGGCTCGCAATTGATCCCGGCCGAGGCGATCGAACGCAGTGTGGCCGAAGCGCCCTTGAAAGCGCCGCCTCTGTACACCGAGGTGGTCAGTCCCACTGCCAAGGGGCAGCCGCAGTATGCGTTTGTGCAGCTGGAAAATGTCGCTCCATCAGGGCAGATGTTGAGTGACGCCGTGGACGATTCATTCCGCGCGTTGCGGGCGCGCGTCTTGGTCGAGACCGGCTACGACTATCTCGATCTGGTGGGCAACACCTTCCGCCCGATGAATCATGTGGCGCGCGAGGGGCAGAGCCGCCGCTCGTATCACGTGGCCGGCCGGGCCGTGGACATCAATCAAGGCCCGTTCCAGCAAGACGGCAATCGAACGGTGATCGTGCGCGAAGACATCGGCAACGTCACGTACTGGCGGGTGTACATCAAAGCCAGAGAACAGGACGGCACGCTGGGCGAACCGCTGCGCGAAGCGCCGTGGAACCTGGCAACAGGCACCGACAACGGCGGTGCGCCAATGGCGACGATTCCGACCGGTTACTACGTGGACTTCACCACGCTGGGCAACGATTATGGCTGGCAGCGGGTGCGCGCGATCTGGCGCTGGCGCAGTTACTATCCCGATGTAGAATGGTGGCACTTTCAGAAGACCGATGGCCTGCCGTGGTGGGACGCCATGGAGCAGGTGTACAAGGAAGCCGACATCATCGCCTCGTATGGGCCATACCCCGGCGGGGATTTTTGATGAGAATGGAAATCGGTCGATCGGTAATCGGTCGATCGGTGACTGGTTGACCAATCGACTGATTGACTAATTGACTAATCGACTAGTTGACCACTTGACCAAGTAACCAACCAAAACAAGGAGAATTACCATGAAGAAATTTCCCGTGTTGTTCATATTGATCGTCGTTGCCGCGTTGATCGTCTCAGCTTGCGGCGGCGGCCCCGCACCCGCGCCCAGCGGCGGCGGGCAGCCGGCAGCCAGCGCGACCACTGCGCCCAACAATCCACCGGCGGCCGCGCAACAGCCGGCGCCCGCGCAGCCTACAGCCGAACCGGCCAACGGCAACACTCAGGCTACCGATCTGTTGGAACTGACGGATGTCACCGAAGGTCTCAACTCGCTCAACTCCTACGAGTCGACCTTTACCATGGGCTTCAAGGGCACCGAAGATGGTCAGCCCAAAGAATGGACCTGGACCGTGACCGAGCAGTTCGTCAAGACTCCGCCCGCCAAGCGCAGCACCATTGCCGGCCTGGGCACCGACACTACGGGCAAGGATTCGTCCATCGAGACCATCGAGGTGGGCGGCAAGACCTACTCGCGCTTTGGCGACATCTGCGCCTCGTCAGACGCCACCGATGCGCCAACGGCCAACACCGGTTTCACGCCATCCAGCGTCATTGGCGACATTAAGACCGCGCAGCTGCTGGGCACGGACAACATCAACGGTATGTCCGCGCAGCACTACGCCGTCGACATCAAAGGCTTGACGGCGCTGGGCGCGTATACCAACGGCAAGAGCGAGGTCTGGATCGCGCAGCCCGGCAATTTCGTGGTGAAGTACAGCTTTGAGGCCACCGGCAAAGATACATTTTTTGGCAGCGGCTCCGATGCGGAAGGCACCATGAACTGGGTGTATGAATTGAAGAGCGCCAATCAACCGATCGTCATCGAAGCGCCCAAGGATTGCGGCGGCGCGCCCGAGGACATCCCGGTGATGGCCGACGCGACCGATCAGTCGGCGTTTGGTGCGATGAGCACCTACAGCAGCCCATCGGCTTTTGACGCGGTGGTGGAGTTCTACAAGGCCGAGATGGTCGCCAAGGGCTGGGCCGCGCAGGAAGGCGGCATGGCGATGGACGGCTTTGCGCAGTTGACGTTTACCAAAGACAACCGCACCGCCTCGGTCATGATTACGGCGGACAAGGACAAGAACGTCACGAACGTGATGATTTCGACCGACGAGAAGTAAGCGTGATTGATAAGAAAAGCCCCCGGCTCAAACCGGGGGCTTTTTATTTGCGCCGCGCGGCAATTATGCGCCGCGCGGCAATTATGCGCCGCGCGCCCAGTGCGCTCAGACTCAAACCGCCGAGTACCGTGACGATCAGCCCCCAACCGATCGAGACGTGATACAGGCGTTCGATCTCGGACAGCACCTTGATGAAATGCAGCGGTGCGATCAGGGCAATAGCCAGACCAAAAACGATCCACAGAGCTGCCACCAATCGATCGGGTAGCGCAGCCCGCCGCCCGACGAAGCCCAGCCCCAACGTGATGATGAGTGATCCGACTGTGATCCAAAACGTGGGTGCGAATTCGGGTGCTTGATACGCCGTCAACAATTCGGGATATTTGGGCAGGGGCGTAAAGACTAGCAGCAGCGCCAGCCCTATCAAAGCCAACTTGATCAGCCACGCTCGGCTGCGGCCCGCCAACATCCCCAACCCAATCGGCGCGAGCCAGATTGAGACGAAGAACAACTCGCGGATCAAGCCGCTGTTACCGGCCTTGACCATCGGCAAGAACTTGACCCACTCCGACAGATCGTCCGCCGACAGGTTTAGCCCCGCCGCCGGATGCGCTGCCCACGGCCCGAAGTAACCGGCGACGATCACGAGTAGAAGGATGAAGCCAATTTTAGCCATCGATCTGCCCGCGGGCGGCCATGGCCCGCCGAATCTGCCGATCTTCTGTGGCCTGCTGCTGGAGGAAGTTGGTCATGAACGTACTGCGACGCTGGCGCAGCGCCAATGGAGCCACGACGCGCAAATCTTTCGTGGTGACGGACAGGCGCGCATCGGCGGCGGCGTGAGCGCGGGCTGTTTCAAACAGCGTCATCTCTGTGCGATGCGAATCGATCTTCAGGCGCTTGATCCAGCCGAGGCCCAGCTTCTCCACGGGCCGCGTTAACTTCACGCGCGGCAGACGCTCGCGTGCTTCAGCGATCTCTTGCGCGGCGGCGTGTGTTTCCGCTCCCCACTCCGCCGCGATGGCAAATGGATTCAGGCGATAGGCTTGCGCGCGGCGATACACCTCCAGCCGATCGGCCTCTTTGGTCAGGCCGTGAATGATGACCCGCAATCCAAAGCGATCGTGCAGCTGCGGGCGGAGCGCGCCCTCTTCGGGATTCATCGAGCCGATCAGCGCCAGGCGCGATCGATAGGTGGCGGCCAGCGCGCCGCGGCGCACCGTGAATTGGCCCTGAGCGGCGGCATCCAGATTCGCGTCGGTGATGACTTGATCGAGCAGGTTCACTTCGTCGAGGTACAGCACGTTTTGATCGGCTTGCGACAACAGGCCGCGCTCCACCTGCGCGCGATTTTGTTCCAGCGCCACACGCTCGCTAAGGCCGCCGATGACATCGTCGAGGCGCGCATTCAGCGGTAGTTCTACCAGCCGCATCCGGTCGGGCGCGGTGATGGGTTCGCCGCGGCCCAGCTTCTCGGCGCAGGCCGCGCAGATCGCGTCGATGCCCTGCGCCCACACGGCGTCAGGCTCGCAGCCGTACTCGCAAGTGCTGCGCTGCACCTGCGGCAATAGATCGATCAGGCCGCGTACCGCCGTCGTTTTGCCGGTGCCGCGCGGGCCGCTGAGCAGCACGCCGCCCGTCAGCGGATTGATCAGCGTCAGGCACAGCGCCAGTTTCATTTCGGTCTGGCCGACGATGGCGAGCAGGGGGAAACGCGGCGCATCGGCCAGGCCGCGATCGCTCGTGCGGGCGGCCAGCACTTTTTGGGCCGGATTGTGCCGATTGAGAATGTCAAGAAGTTGCGAAGCGGTTTTGGGCATAAGGTGTTTTCTGGCCGGGCAGTTACGCGGATTATACCATTGCGAGTGACGCGCGCATGCGTGTGCGCGCGTACAGACGCGCGTTGTCTGCTATAATCGCCGCAACTTCTGGCCGGGGAGGCAGACATGCAGTACATGAAGTTGGGGCGCACCGGTTTGTCGGTCTCACGCCTTTGTTTGGGTACCATGACTTACGGTTCGCCGCAATGGCGGCCGTGGGTGCTGTCGGAAGAGCAGGGCCGTCCATTCATTCAACGCGCGCTTGAACTGGGGATCAATTTTTTCGATACGGCCAATATGTATTCGCTGGGCGCGAGCGAAGAGATTTTGGGCCGCGCCTTGAAAGATATGACGCGTCGATCGGAAGTGGTGGTCGCAACCAAGGTCTTCTTTCCAATAAACGACAAACCCAATCAGGGCGGCCTGTCACGCAAGCACATCTTCGACGCGATCGACGCCTCGCTGCGGCGCTTGCAGATGGACTACGTCGATCTGTATCAGATCCATCGCTTCGATCCGGACACGCCGATCGAAGAAACGCTGGAAGCCCTGCATGATGTGGTGAAAGCGGGCAAAGCCCGTTACATCGGCGCGAGCAGCATGTATGCGTGGCAGTTTGCCGGGATGCTGTATACCGCCGACCTGCACGGCTGGACTCGTTTTATCTCGATGCAGAATCACTACAACTTGATCTATCGCGAAGAAGAGCGCGAGATGCTGCCATTGTGCCGCGCCGAAGGTATCGGCGTGATTCCGTGGAGCCCGCTGGCACGCGGTTTTTTGGCGGGCAATCGGGCGCGCAGCGGCGGCGGTGAAACGGCCCGCGCCAGGACCGACGGCTATGCCGCCGAGATGTACTATCAGCCCGAGGATTTCACCGTGGCCGATCGAGTGGCGGAACTGGCGCAGCAGCGCGGCGTCTCGCCGGCGCAGATCGCGCTGGCGTGGATGCTGCAGCAGCCGGGCATCACCGCTCCTATCATCGGTGCGAGCAAGCTGCATCAACTGGACGAGGCGGTAGGCGCTGTGGACATCGCGCTCAGCGCCGAAGATATCGCCCGATTGGAAGAGCCGTACCAGCCGCACCGCGTGTTGGGTCACAGTTAGTGCTTGACACGGCGCGAATTTCCGTTGTAGGATACAAGCGTTCACTCAGGACATAGCCAATGGATATGCTGTCGGTCGCGGAGGCGCAGCGCGCCATCCTTGCCACAATTCAACCACTAGAGACGGAATCGGTCGAACTGCTCAACGCCCTGGGCCGCGTGTTAGCCGCAGACGTTCGATCGGATGTGGACTTGCCGCCGTTTGATAACTCGTCGATGGACGGGTACGCGCTTCAGGCGCGCGACGTGATCGGCGCCACACCCGATCGGTCCGTGCGGCTGCCCGTCGTGGCGGATATTCCGGCGGGCCATCCCAGCCCGATCGAATTGACGGCGGGCACAGCGGCCCGTATCACCACGGGCGCGGTGCTGCCGCGTGGCGCGGATGCGGTGGTTCCAGTTGAAGATACCGACGATGACGCGCGCGGCGCACATCCTTTGCCGGACTCGATCGGCGTGCGGCGAGCCGTAAAATCAGGCGACTTCGTGCGATATGCGGGTGATGATGTGCGGCGCGGTGAGCGGGTATTGGCGGCCAGCACGCTGATTCGACCGGCCGAAATTGCCTTGTTGGCGGCGGTGGGCCAGGCCAGGGTGCCGGTGTATCGCCAGCCGCACGTGGCGCTATTGGCCACCGGCGATGAATTGGTGGAACCCAATCAAGCGCCGGGACCGGGGCAAATTCGCAATGTCAATGCATATGCCACGGCTGCCTTAGTGGCGCAGTACGGCGGCGTGCCGTTGCCGTTGGGCATTGCGGCCGATCGGTTCGACGCAGTGACCGCCAAACTGGAAAGCGCCATCGAGCAGGGGGCCGATCTGATCGTAGCCTCGGCCGGCGTATCGGTGGGTGCGTATGATCTGGTGAAGGATGCCGTGGCTGCGCACGGCGCGATCGATCTGTGGCGCGTGCGCATGCGGCCCGGCAAACCGCTCGCGTTTGGCAACTATCGCGGTGTGCCGTTCTTTGGCCTGCCGGGCAATCCGGTCTCGGCGATGTTGACATTCGAGCAGTTTGTGCGGCCCGTGCTACGTGTAATGGCAGGCCTGGCGCAGTGGCACAAGCCCACGATCGAAGTGATCGTGCAAGAAGCCATCGACAGCGATGGGCGCGAAACGTATGCGCGCGCGTGGGTCGAGCGGGTTGACGGCCACTGGCAAGCACGTTTGAGCGGCGGACAAGGGTCCAACATGTTGAGCAGTCTGGTGCGCGCGAATGCGCTGGTCATTGTGCCCGATGGCGTCCGGCGGCTCGACGCGGGTTCTGCGGCGCGCGCGCAGATGCTCGACTGGCCCGATTACATCGACTGGGTTTGACCTTGCGCGATGCTTGCTTTTTGCTATAATCGCGTCGAATTATCAGAACTTATGCCTTGAAGTTTAGGAGGACATTGATGCCGCGGATTCGCTGCAATTACGAAGGCTGCATTCATCTGGAAGGCACGCTGTGTACCGCCGATGAGATCGAGCTCGATCAGGAACTGGGCTGTCTGACGTTCAGCCAGGTCGAAGAAGATGCGGTGGTTGGCATTGAGATCGATGTGGAAGAAGAAGAGGAGTGGGAAAAGGTCGTCGAAGATGACGACGAGGACGAGGCCGATGATTGGGACGATCTCGACGAGGATGAGGATGAAGACGAGGACGACTGGGAAGATGACGATGACGAGGAAGATGCCGATAGCGGCTGGAGTGCGCCCAAGCGACGGCGTTAACTTCTGCTAGGCGCCTGAAGTAGCAACCCATTGAATGAATCAGCAGGTTCTGCGGGCAGAACCTGCTGATTTTTATTAGCCCGCGGCTAACAAAAAGCGGCGCGATCTGGTGAAGATCGCGCCGTTGATTGCTGATTGAGTTGACGACTACTGTGAACGGTGCTGCCGGATGGTGCGCGCGAAGATGTCTTCGTGCTCGGTGCGATCAACCTGGCGCGCGGTCTTGCCGGATACGCCCGCCGGTTGAGTGCTCTGCTGCGCGGCCTGGAAAGCCATTTGCATCGGCGTCAGGGCCGGCGTCTCATCCACTTGCGCTTCGGCCAGATCGGCTTCGAAATCCATCTTCATGGTGAGCTTGATCTGGCGCTTTTTGGCGTTGACTTCCAACACGCGCACTTCCACTTCTTCGCCCACCTTCACGATGTCGGACGGCTGGCCGATGTAGCCTGAGCCCATCTCACTGACGTGAACCATGCCCTCGCGCTCCGCGCCAATGTCGATGAACGCGCCAAAGCGCTCCAGCCGCGCCACTTTGCCGGTGAAGATCTGGCCGGGGCGGATGTCGTTCCAATCGAGCGCGGGCGGCTCGACCATGCTGAGGCCGATGCGGTTTTCTTTCCTGGAGGCCTTGGTCACCCAAACGGTGATTTCGTCGCCTTCTTTGACCACATCCGACGGCTTATTGATGCGCGTCTTGGCCATCGAACCGACGGGCACCAGGCCATCCTTCGGTGCGCCAATGGTGACGAATGCGCCAAAGTCTTCAACCTTCACGACCTTGCCGGTGAGTTTCAGGCCGCGCTGAAGGTCCTGCCAATCGAGCGGGGGCGGCTCCACACGAGTCAACAGCACTACGCCTTCTGGTGCTTTTACTTGCTTGGCCCACACCGTAATGGCTTCGCCCTCTTTAAGGACGTCGGCCACGCGCGTGGTCATTTTACCGGGCTGCACTTCAGAGATGTGCAAGAACGCGTCGCGTTCGGCGCCAATATCGACGCGCGCACCCGACAGTTCTACCTTGATGACGGTGCCCTCAAACTTCATTTTGGGTTTGATGCTGCTGATGGAGAGACGATCGGTCACGGCTATACCTTCCTGAGCGAAAATGACATGATAACGCCCCGGTTGGACGGGGCGCTGGAACTTCGTGCTTGGAACTTCCAACTGCACGGCGATTATATAGCTCAGGTTACAGACTGTCAAACAAATCGCCGCCGTTGGCAGGCGCGATCACTTCAGGCCGAACCACGGCGGTGCGGATAAATCCTTATTAAACCACTCACGATCCTCGTCTTCGGCAATGACGTGGCCGGCGGTCTCGGCCAGCCGATAGTACTGCTCGGCCTCAACGCGATCGCCATTGGCGGCCAGGGCGCGCGCGACACTTTCATAGGCGTAGGCCAGATCGAAATCGCCGATGTGATGCGCCTCGCATTGTTCCAGACACAGGCGCGCAAAGCGCAAGGCAATCTGCGGTTGATCGAGCAGCGTGTAGACATGCGCCAATAGCCAATCGCCGCGGAGCCAGTTGACCACATCGCCCGCGCTTTGCCAGTGGAAACGCGAAGTATGCGCGGCATGAATCATGTGATCAGTTTCGGCCGGAGTTCGATCGTTCTTGTCCAGCAGCCGTCGTGTCAGGTTAAAGGCATCGACGGCCGCCTGGCGCTGCCAGCCGTCGGCTGTCACAATCGGTATTTCACTCATGTTTTGCTCCTGTTGAGGTTTCAGCCTGCGCTGTTGTAAGCCTGCCTGATCCACGCGAAGAATTCTTGATTCACTTCATCAACTTGCGTCACATAGACTTTGTACTGGCACATACCGCCTGCTGGCTGCTCGATCAGGCGTGCGGTGGCCGGCACATCTTTCATGTTCAGACCCACCTCGACGCGCCCTTTAGTGCCCGGGCCGATCATGGCGAATTGCTTCTTGCGCCGCAGGCTGACATAGCCCTTTTTAGGCGCAATTTCAAACGGACCAAACTGCGTGATCGTTGCCATCAACCGATCATGAAGGGGACGCAGCGCGGCCTTTGGTCCAGCGTAGATTTCGTCAAGCACGGTGTCAGGTGTCGCGCCTGTGGCTTCAGCCGCGCGTTCACCATCGGGCTTCAAGTAGAAGTGAACCAGCGTATTGGCATCGCCGTGACCCAGGCCCAGCTCGCGCTTGAGCCTGTCGCGGATTTCACCATGCTTCGTCAAGCCGCTGGCGCGAATGATGGCATTTAACTCGTCTAGCGTCTTGCCGGTTTTGGTCTGAATGTTCTTGAGTTGAGTTTGATAAGCCTGTTCGACGCTGCTCATGAAGGGGCCTCCCCTGGTTTTGCAGATTGCGTAGTGTTAGTTCGCCGCAAGACGCACGAACTCACGGCGCTTGTCCTTAACGCGCTCGATGACGTGGCACGCTTCTAAATCCAGTTTGACGGTGGTGACATACCATCGAATCGAACCGTCGAACTTGCCGGATAACTTTTGCTCGACGGATCGGGTCAGGTCTTCAAACGTCAGTTTCTCGTGGCGGCGCAGCGTTTCCAGAATCGCAGCCTGAATGACATCGCGTTTG
>JACRBO010000562.1 GCA_016219235.1 Chloroflexota bacterium | reverse complement strand
TCGGCGGCGGCGGCGAGATTACCATCGATCAAGTGATTGCCCTCATCGGCCGCCTCACGCATCAATCCATCACACCCCTGCGCAATAACAGCGGCGGCGGCGTCAAACGCCTGTGGGCCAATCTCGGCAAAGCCCAGGCGCTGCTGGGCTACACACCGCGCATTTCAATGGAAGACGGCCTGCGCCTGACCATCGAACGCGACCCGCGCTTCCGCGATTCAGGCACTCCACTTAAACGAGCGACCAGCGTATGACACGCATAACCGATTCGCAGCGCGCCGAAGTCGCGGCGTTCTTAAAGAAGCACACGACCCTGACCCTTGCCACGGTCGATCGCGAAGCGTGGCCGCAGGCCGCCAGCGTCTTCTACACCAGCGATGACGCGCTGAACTTGTACTGGGTGTCCGGCGAGAAGAGCCGCCACTCGCAGAACCTGGAGCGCGTGAGCCGCGTCGCCGTGACGATCCACAACGAGACGTGGGACTGGCGCGATATTCACGGCGTGCAGATCGACGGGCAGGCGCGGCGCGTGATCGATCCCGACGAAACCGATCGGGCGTGGGCGCTCTTTCGCGACAAGTTCCCATTCACGGCCGAGTTCACCGATCAGATCGCGCGCAGTTCGTTCTACGTGTTGAAGCCGCAGTGGCTGCGCCTCATCGACAATTCCAAATACTTTGGGCATCGCGAAGAGTTTACGCTGCCGTGACCACGACTTCGACGCCTCGCGTTCAAAATCTGGAGAAGGCCGCGCTGCGCGGCGAGCCGTCGCACGTGTGGCGCTACGGGCAAAAGCGCCGCCTGGATATGATCGTGCACGCGCTGCCGATTGATACGCGCCGCGTTTTAGTGGATGGCTGCGGCGTGGGCATGTACGTGCGGCAGCTGGCGGAATTGGGCTACAACCCGATCGGCCTCGACATCGACTTTGAGCGCGTACAGGAAGGCACACGCGACGGCATCGAGCAGTTGCATGCAGCCGCCGGCGAACACCTGCCGTATCCGGCGGCGACGTTTGATGCGGTGCTCTCGCACGAAGTGATCGAGCACGTGGCCGACGATCGACAGGCGGCGCGCGAAATGCTGCGCGTATTGCGGCCCGGCGGCCGAGTCATTTTGTTCTGCCCCAACCGCCTGTATCCGTTTGAAACGCACGGCCATTACTGGCGCGGCCAGTATCACTTTGGCAACACGCCGCTGATCAACTACTTGCCCAATCCGCTGCGCAACCAGTTCGCGCCGCACGTGCGTGCCTACACCGGGCGGGGCATTCGCCAACTCTTTGCCGATCCCAAAACCCGCGTGATTGCGCACACGCAGATTTACCCGGGCTACGATAACGTCGTGGCGCGGCGGCCTGCCCTGGGCAAAGCGCTGCGCTCGATCACGTACGCGCTGGAGCACACGCCGCTGCGCATCTTTGGCCTGTCACATTTCCTCGTGATTGAGAAAATCTCCGCGTAAGGGCGAAGCCGCATGCCCGACGCCCGTTCAATCGAAACGACTCAACCGTTCACGCTCACCGCGCCGCCCCCGGCGCGGACGATGAGCCGCCGGGGACGGCGGCTTGAGCAATTGCGTGTGTTCCTCAAAAGCCGCTGGCTGTTCACTGCGCTGTTGATGGCGATCGTGCTGGCGTTGTATGCGGCCTCGATCAACTTTGGCCTGATCTGGGACGACCCGAAGTGGTATCAACAGGGCGCGGGCCAATCACTGGGCCAACTCTTCACCTCGCTCGACACGTATCAGTTCTATCGGCCGCTGGCGATCGGGCTGAATCGCCTGCTGGTGTCACCGGCCGGCCTCGTCAATGCGCCGCTGGCGCACCTCATTCAAATCGCCGCGCACCTGATCGCAACTCTGGCCGTCGTGCCGCTCCTGCGCGTTTTCAAGATCGACGACCGCGCCGCGCGGATCAGTGCCATCCTCTTCGCGATCTACCCGCTGTCGTATCAGGCGGTGGCCTGGCAGGCGCCGCAGCAGCCCATCGCGACGCTGGCTGTTTTTGTGGCGCTGCTGGCCGCCCATCGCTTCATCCAGCGCGATCAACTGCGTTACCTCATCGCCTCACTCGCCGCGTATGCGTTTGCGCTGTTGTTTCAGGAAAGCGCGCTGCCGTTTGTGGCGGGGTTCTTCTGGCTGGCGCTTCTCAACCGACACTCGGCCCCACAAGTGTCACGGCAGGTGTCATTCCCGGGAGACGCACCGCTCAAAAATTCGCCTACGGGTGTCACACCGCACCTGCCGGTGGGTGCAGGTGTTCCGAACGGAGTGAGGAATCTCTCGCGCGGCAGGCTATCATCTCGGCAGTGCCAGAGATTCCTCAGTCGCAATCCTTCGACTCCGCTCCGCTCCGC
>JACRBO010000067.1 GCA_016219235.1 Chloroflexota bacterium | reverse complement strand
TTGACGTGCCAGTAGTCCACACCCGCCAGCGGGGTCGCCGGGCCACCCGGGCCGGCGGGCATCGGAGCCACGCCCAACTTGTCGCCCAGACTCGCCTTGTAGTCGCCCAGCACCCACGGCCCATTGATGATCATGTCGGCCTGGCCCTGCTTGAACAGCGTGTCGGCCTTGCCGCCGTCGGTCTGGAACTCGCCGCCCGCGGCCTTCAGGTCGGCCATGAACTGTAGTGCATCCGCAAAGCCACCCTTGTCGGCGGTGCAGACACCGTCGGCATCCATCAACTTGCCGCCGAATGCACCGGTCAGCCAGCCGAAGTTGTGATAGTTGTTCTGGTTGATTTCGATCTTCTTGCCGTCCTTGACCAACGCCAGCAGTTCGGCCGTCGTTGCGGGCGGGGTGGGCACAGTGCTCTTGTTGTAATACAGCGCCACGGCCTTGATGATGCCGGGCACGCCGTAGATCTTGCCATCCACGACGGCGCCTTCAAAGCTGGCGGGCGGGAAGGCATCCATCTTACCCTTTAACAGTTCGTCCAGCGGGGCGATGAGGCCGCCGCGCGCCTGGTTGCCGGCATTGTCGTTGGGCACCGTGAACATCTCGGGGCCGCCACCAGCCGCGACTTCAGTCTCCCATTTGTTGAAGACCTGGTCAAACGGAATCTGCAGGACATTGACCGTGACATCGGGCATGTCTTTCTTCATGGCTTCCAGCGCCTGGGTCAACGCCGCTTCTTCGGTGCTGCCGGTGCCATAGGCATGCCACAGCGTTACTTCACCCTTGGGGCCCATGGCCGCCGGGGCTTCGGGGACCTTGGTCGGTTCGGGTTGAGCCGGCTGGGCCGGTTGGGCGGGTTGCGCCGGAGCGGGAGCGGGCGTCGCTGCACCACCGCAGGCCGCGAGCAAAATGCCCAGCACGACGAGCATACTAACGAGCATCAAACGGGTCTTCATCTTACTACTCCTCCAGAGTTTTGAATCGTGATATGTGGGAAAGTATCGGGACTCGCCCGATCGATCGGGCCAGTCAAGACTGAACGGCGTGTCGACACGCAATGAGTGATTGATCGCTAAGCCTCACCTCCTTAAAAGTTTTCAACTGCAAACTGGCCGATGTGGATGCTTGCCACGGCTTACGCCGTCAGCGTCGCTGGTGTCATCCGGCGCGCCGTACTCTTGCCGCTAATCAGGCGCGGCGGCATCAAAATTTGAGTCTTCGCCAGCGGTGCTTCATTCAGTAAGTCCAACAGCATTTCGGCGGCCTGCACGCCGATGACTTCCGGCCGCGTATCGATGATAGTGAGATCGGACAGGGCCATCGGCAGATGTTCCGATCGATCGAACGAGATCAACGACATATCACCGGGAATCTCGCGGCCCGCATCGCGCAAGGCGCTGATGGCGCCCACGGCCACGACGTCGGACCAGACGACGACGGCGGTCAACTCTGGCCGATCGATCAGCAGCTGCTTCATGGCGCGATAACCGGCATCGTCGGACGGCACGGCGGGCGATGTGATCAAGGGCAGGTTGTATTTGCGGCAGGCCTTTTCAAAGCCTTTCACCAGCCGATAGGCGAAACCGAAATTGAGGTCTTCCGGACAAAGGAAGGCAATGTGCTGATGACCCAGCTCGACCAGATAGCTGATCGCCAGGCCGCTGGCCGATTCGCCGTCGAGATCAACATACGTCAGGCCCTTGTTATCGCGTGTGCGCCCGATCATGACGAACGGGACGTTGGCTTCTTTCAGCAAGGTTACCCGCTCGTCGTGCACCTGAATCCGCATCAGCACCAACCCGTCTACCAGGCCGGACAACAAAATCTGGTGCAAGTCTTCAGCACCGACACGCGGCGAGCTGAGTGTGAGCAGGGTGAAGTTGTGCTTGTTGATGACTTCGGCGATGCTGGTTATGAAGCGGACTTCTACATCACCCAGCGTCGATGAAGCCAGTGGAAGCACTAAGCCAATCGTGCGGCTGGAATGACCGCCGGCCAGACGTTGAGCAATGGGGTTTGGAGTGAACTGCAGTTCGCGCATCACGGCAAAGATGCGTTCGCGGGTTTCCGCTGCCACTGGCCGTTTGCCGCTGATGGCGTGCGACACCGTCGTCTTGGCGACGCCGGCCCGCTCGGCAACTTCATTGATGGTTGAGCGCTGCTTGGTCTTGGCTGAACGCACGTTGCTTATCCTGCTGATTCGAGGTGCAACAGGGTCGTTTTGGAGTGTCGCAGGTAACTGTAGCACAAACCGGTTTGCTAGTCAATAGCCAAAATCAGATTTTTAAGGGTTGAGCGAGCCAGTGTTGGAATGGGAGCGCTCTCAATTTACGACTGATGTCGCATGGTATCGATTCCCTACTCAGTCGGCACTATCTGCCCTTGCTTAAGCTGCGTTGACGCCCATCGTCGCACCAGATACAATCTAGATGAACTTTTGTGGCGTAACCTGCGTATTTACGCACAACAGTCTTCTCCCCCAACGATTGGCGGCCGGGCCATGACTCAATCAACCATTCGACATCGTTATCCTATTGATCGACTTGCGCTCGTCTTGATCGGCAGTGTGGTGTTTAGCGCCGCCTGGAGCATCGCCTCGGCGGAGTGGATGCCACGCCTGGACTTGCTCGGCTTGACGGTGGTCGCCGCATTGACGTTAGGTACGATCGTTGTGTCGAGGCCGTGGCGCGCGCGCGTGGCACACGTCAGCATGATTTTGTACGGCGTGATCTGGGTGACGTTGATCGCGCTTGATCAAATGCCAGACAAGGTTTATGGCTGGACAGCGCTCGATACGCTGCGGCATATGATCGTGCGCCTGGGCGAACACATTTACATCTGGGGCGAGGCCGTGATCACCGGCGGTGTCGGTACTGACAACACGATCTTCTTGCTGTTTCTGGGTGCGGTGTTTTGGCTGATCACTTACCTCGCTGTTTGGAATACCTTCCGCCAGCCGCGCATGTGGCGGGCCGTGGCGCCGGCCGGTGTGGCATTGTTAATCAACACCTACTACTATGGCGGTCCGCAATCACTGTACTTGCTGGTGGTCGTCTATCTGTTCTGTGTGCTGATGTACGCGGCACGCCTGTATACGCTAAAACAGGCCGAACGCTGGCAGTTCAGCCGCGTCCGCTATAACCCTGAAATCAAGCGCGACTTCCTGCAAATCGGTTCCAGCATCGCCATTGCGGCGCTGTTATTTGGGACGATCGCGCCGACGGTCCTGGGTGCGCCGCAGATCAGCGATCTGTGGCGACAGATCAGCCGCCCGGTCCGATCAGTTGAGGAATCCTTCAATCGCCTGTTCAGTGGCTTGCAGCCGAACGGACTGGCCTTTGCTAACCCCTTTGGCCGCACGCTGGCTTTGTTGGGGCAACGGAATTTAGGTAACGAACTGGTGATGGAAGTGAAAGCGTCGGGGGGGCGCTACTGGCAAGCGGTCGTCTATGATGAATATACCGGCACGGCCTTTCAGAGCTCAGACACCACCCGCTTGGCCGTCGATCCCAACGAGCGGCCATTTGAGGGACAGTTTGAGCAGCGGTCGCTGGTGACGCAGACCTTTACCGTCTTCTTTCCAAATAGCACCCTGGTTTTTGCCGCGCCGCAGGCGGCTGCGGTCGATCGGGCCGCGTGGGTGGAAACCTATCCAATCGAGACGGCAGGGGCCGCAGCCAGCGGCACGCCGGATGTCTCCATGTGGACGGTCATCAATCCCCTGAGCGCCGGTGATTCGTATCAAGTCACGTCACTGAACAGCGTGGCGAACATTGCCCAATTGCGCGGCGCGGGCACGGACTATCCGGCCTCGATCCGTCAGCGCTACCTGCAGCTGCCTGGCTCTTTGCCGGCGCGAGTGCGGGAGTTGGCGCGACAGATCGTGAGCGAGGCCGAGGCGACTAATCCGTTTGATGCGGCCAGCGCGTTGGAGTTCTGGCTGCGCACACAGATCAAGTACAACGAGAAAATCCTCGCGCCTTCGCCCGGCGTGGATGGCGTTGACTACGTCCTGTTTGATGTCAAAGAAGGATACTGCGACTACTATGCATCGGCGATGGCGGTGATGGCGCGGTCGCTGGGCATCCCGGCGCGTATTGCTACCGGCTACACGCAGGGCGCGCTCGACGAGACGCGCGACGTATATCAGGTCTATCAGTTTAATGCGCACACCTGGGCGGAAGTTTATTTTCCGCAATATGGTTGGGTTCAGTTTGAACCGACGGCCAGTCAACCGTCACTGGTGCGCTTGCAGCCATCAACCTCCAATAATTTGTCTGATGAAGAATTGAATGCCGCTGATCGCGAGCAGCAATTCCGCAGTCGCGAGCAGGAAGAGCAAGAGTTTGATCCGTTCCTCGGACCGCCCAGCCCGTTGGATCTGTCGGACATTCAGCCGCCAGCAGAGACGTCTTCGCCCTGGCCGTGGATTATCGGCGCTGTCGCGGTGGTGGTGCTGGCGCTGCTGATTGTGGCGGCGATGTACGTATATGAAGCGCGGGACAGCAACCCGCGCGCGCGGCGCGGCGGCGAGTGGGCCTTTGCGCGGATGGCGCGGATGGCGCATTGGCTTCGCGTGAAGTTGTCGCCGTGGCAGACGCCGTATGAGCAGGCCCAGGCTCTCAGCAAGATCATGCCGCTGAATGAACCGACGATCGAACGCGTGGCGAGCCTGTATGTGCACGAGCGTTATGGTCGCGGCGAAGCGGAACCGCTGGAGGCGCAAGTAACGTGGCGCAGCTTGCGCGGGCCGATGTGGTGGGCGGGCTTCAAACGCCGCCTGCCGCGATCATTGCCGTCGCTGCGCCGGATTTTCCGCCGGAATAGACCTGTCGAGCCATAAGCTCGACAGGTTTTTTTGTTGTATAATCGACAGCAACTCACCTGCAAGGCGGCACCATGACCTCGCCGACCTCACTGAAATCAACCACCGACTCAACGTTGATGCTGCGCACGGCAATAGCGCAGGGCGATCTATCGGCGTTGCTGATCGAACTTAACGCGCAGCTGCAGCAGCAGGCGGCAGTGTTGACGCGCCTGAGCGGCACACCGGAAGTAGTTAAAGCTCAACAAACTCTGTTGAAGATTCAGAGCCTGATGCCGCGCTTTCAAAACGCGGTGGATGCGCTGGCGCACGAACGGCAGGCCTTGCAGGCCCTGTATGAAGTGGGGCAGGCCGTCAATTCCACGCTGGAACTGTCGGACGTGCTGAATCAGGTCATGGATCGCATCATTCAACTGACCGGTGCCGAGCGCAGCTTCCTGATGTTGAAAGACGAGACGACGGGCGAGTTGGAAGTGCGTGTGGCCCGTAACGTCGATCGGGAGACACTGCGCCATAGCGAATTCGCCGTCAGTTGGACGATCGTGCAGCAGGTGACGACCGATGGCCGCCCGATCGCGACGACGAACGCGCAGGCCGATCCGCGCTTTGCGGCTCAGGAGAGCGTGGTAGCGTATAGTCTGCGCAGCATCTTGTGCGTGCCGATGTTGGTGCGCGATCAGGTGACGGGCGTGATCTATGCCGACAATCGCATCCGCACCGGTTTGTTTGGCGACCGCGATCGCGACATGCTGGCCGCGTTTGCCAATCAGGCCGCGCTGGCGATTGAGAATGCGCGCCTGTTCGAGCGCGTGCGCCAACAGCTGGCCGCCATCACGGTAATGCGCGATCTGATGGACAACGTGTTTGAATCGATCACGTCCGGCGTCATCACCACCGATATGGACGATCGGGTAACGATGTTCAATCGGGCGGCCGAGACCATGTTGGGTGTGTCCAATCAGCAGGTGGTTGAACAACTGTATCAGCATACGCTGCCCATCGCGCTCGATCTGAAACCGTGGATTGACGAAGTGAAATTACAGCACAACGTCATCGCGCGGGAGTTGGAACGCGATTTGCCGCTGCGTGGCGCGGTGGAACTGAGTATGAACTTCGCGCCGTTGAAGGGCAGCGACGCTCAGACCGTGTCGGGTGTGGCGATCGTGCTGGACGACCTGACCGAGAAGCGGCGGTTGGAAGCGGATCAGCGCTTTATCAAAGAAACATTTATGCGCTATGCGCCGCCCGCCGTGGTAGAGCAGCTGCTGCGCGATCCGTCGCAGTTGAAGCTGGGCGGCGTGCGCAAACCCCTCTCGATTTTGTTCGCGGACATTCGCGGCTTTACTACTTTCAGCGAGCGCTTGGGACCAGAAGAGCTGGTGGAAGTGCTTAATTCGTATCTGGCGATGGCGGCCGATTCGGTACTGGCCTTTGACGGGGTGCTGGACAAATTCATGGGCGACGCGGTGATGGGCCTGTTCAACGTGCCGCTCGATCAGACGCAGTACACCCTGCGTGCGGTGAAGGCCGCCTTGAAGATGCAGCAGGCCATCGGTGAATTTCACGCGCGCGTGGGGGCGGAGCGTCAATTGAATTTTGGCGTGGGCATCAATGCGGGCGAGGCCGTCGTGGGCAACATCGGCACGGAGAAGCAGCGCAACTATACGGCCATCGGCGATGCGGTGAACTATGCCAAGCGCTTGCAAGAGAATGCGAAGGGCGGACAGATCCTTATCAGCCTGGCCGCGTATGAACTGGTGAAAAATCAGATCACGGTGCTGGAACTGCCGCCGCTGCCGGTAAAGGGCCGCTCGGTACCGGAGCCGGTGTGGGAAGTGATCGGTTTGAAGTAGCGACGAGGTGTTTCGGCCAATCAGGACAACGCTCGCCATGACTGAAAAAATTGTTGCTGCTCGCAATCGCACTCTGCGCCTGACTTCTGAACAGTCAAGCGCGTTGGCCGCGCGCCTGGTTCGTTGGCCCTCTAGCCGCGCGCTTGAGTCGTTGATCAATACGACTATTTTGGGCGATAGCCTGGCCGTTT
>JACRBO010000066.1 GCA_016219235.1 Chloroflexota bacterium | reverse complement strand
GGACGCGGCATTGCACACGAGATAATCGAGGCCGCCGAAGCCAGCGACTGTTTCGTCGATCAACTTCTCGATGCCGTCGGGTTCGCCGACATCAGCCTTGACGACGAGCGCGCGGCGGCCCAGCGTTTCGATCTCGCGGGCGGTGTCCTCGGCGGGCTGTCGATTGCGGAAGAAGTTGATGATGACATCCGCGCCCAGGCGGGCAAAGTGAAGGGCGATGGCCCGTCCGATGCCTCGCCCTGATCCGGTGATGACGACGATTTTGTTTGAGAAATCCAAGGTGTTCTCCGTGAGATTGGTAACTGGTCGATTGGTAATCGGTTGATTGGTAATTGGTTTACTGGTTAACCGATCAACCAATTGACTGATTACAAGTAACCGATTGACTGATCAACCAAAGTAGGCTTTCGGAAAGAGTGCCCGATTGACGTGCTCAACGTGATCTAACCCCGCGCGTTCGATCTCGTTGCGGAGCAGGGCGGTGTCCGCCAGCAGGCGATCCACGTCGATGGTCTGGCACGTGGGGCGAAAGGGTTGCAGCCAGCGCACAGCCCGATCGATCATCTTGAGCGCGCCGATGGCATTGCCCCGCTCGATCTGCAAGCAGCCCACGCCGATCTGCAGGATGCCGCGATAGAGATCACGAATGGGCCGCATCTCCGCACGCCAGACGAGTTCCAGTGTTTCGTGCTGTTCGAAATACTTGCCCTCATTGAATTCTTCCAGGCCACGGATCACGCCCTCGGGCAGCGGTTCGCCGCATGGATCATCGGTCGTTTCGCGCACGGCTGCCGCGATGATCTCCGGCAGTCCTTCCACGAAGTTCGTGCGCGCCATGTAGCGATCGATGCCTGCGTTCAGGCAGCGCTCACTCAGCGTGAGATCGGTGTGCGAGCCAAAGGCGATGACGGGCACGATCTCGCTGGCGGGATTGTCTTTGGCGGCGGCTACCCACTCCAGCCACGCCGGATCCAGCGAGTTCGCATCGATCAGCACGAGGCGCGCGCCGTCCAGCAGCCCGTCGAGGAAGCTGGCTCGATCGGACGGCGAGATAATCGCCGCGCCGTTTTTCTGCGCGACATCTTCAATCCGCGTCGCAAACATCAAGTTGGGAACCAGCATCACGATGGAAGATTGAGTGTCCATGAAAAGATTGTACCAGACTCAAATTCATAATGCTTAATTCATAGTGCATACTGAAGGCGCTCCCGTATGTCATTATGAATTATGCACTGTGCATTATGAATTGCATATGTTACAATTTGCGCCGTGGACTATACGAAGCTTGACGATTCGGCTCTGGTGGTGCTGGTCGCGCGGCGTGACGAAGCCGCGCTCAGCACGTTATACGACCGCTACAGCCGGCTGGTGTACAGCCTGGCGCTGCGCGTCGTGGGTGAGCGCACCCTGGCCGAAGAAATCGTCATGGATGCCTTTGTCAGCGTGTGGCGGGCGGCCGGCTCGTTTGTGGAAGAGCGAGGTCGTTTCGTCGCCTGGTTGACCAGCGTGGCGCGGCACCGGGCCATCGACGAACTGCGCCGCCTCAACGTCCGCCCGGAAGGCTCGTCGGTGGAACTGGACGAGGCCATCAAGACCAGCGGGCCGGATCCGCTGGAGGACGTGGTAGATGTCCGCCAGCGGCGTCAGGTGGTGCGCGGCGTGCTGGCCCAACTGCCCGACGCTCAGCGCGAAGCGCTGGAACTGGCCTATTTTGGCGGGCTGACGCAGCAGGAAATCGCTGACAAGACCAACACGCCGTTGGGTACGGTCAAGACCCGCATGCGGCTGGGTATGCTGAAGATGCGCGACGAGTTGCAGCGCATCGGCGCCGACCTGAACACATAAGTGTTAAGGAATTGTCATCAGATTATTTCAATCTAACAACCCGGCCGGTGCGTATAGATAGGCGATGAGGAAGATGAACTGTGTTGGACTGTAACGCAACCCTGGAACTAATCCCCGCGATGTTGCTGGATGCCCTTGACGCCGACGAGACGGTGGCGCTTCAAGCGCATCTGCGCTATTGCACGAATTGCCGAACCGAGGCCGAATCGCTGCGACCGGTGATCGGCCTGATGGGCATGGCTGCGCCTGACGCGGGCGAGCCGTCACCCCGGGTTAAGCAGCGCCTGATGACGCAAATCGGTGCGCGCCCGAAGCCGCTAAAGCAGTCGCGCCGCTGGTTCTTCCGCCCGCTGACGATGTTTGCGACGGCGGCGGCCGTGTTGGCCATTGCCTTTGGCGTGTGGGGCTATACCACGCAGGCGCAGTTGACACAGCAGCAGGCGCGGCTCGATCGGTTGACGCAGCAACAAGCGGCTTTGCGCCAGTTCATGCTCGATGGCGAGATGCGGCCCGTGCCGATACGCTTCGAGGGGCAGACGAGCGCTTCGGCGGTCCTGTACGCCGCAGCCGATCGGGTGGCGATGGCGATCGGAGGGCTGCCCACGCTGAACGGCGAAGAGGTGTATCAGTGCTGGTGGGAGAATACCCGGGACTGGGGTTCGGTGGCGGGCACGGCGTTCAAGGTCGATGAGAAGGGCGCCGGGGTATGGGTGTGGAAGCGGCCGGAGGGTGGAAACTACGACCAGATGATCATCACCCGGGAGTCGCGCGCCGGGCTGGACAGGCATATCGGGCCGCTCATCTTGACGGCCAGCCTAAGGTAACTCAACTTCCGAAGTCAACGCTCCTTCGACTACGCGGCGGGCACGCATTCTGGGCGGAACGTAGTGGAGTCGAAGAACGTGCCCGCCGCTCCGCTCAGGATGCTTTGCGAAAACTACCCTTCCGAAGTCAACGCGACTTCGGAAGTTTTTAATTCTAGCCACTCTGGCGAGGGCACATTCAGCAAGCCAAAGCCCAACCGACCGGTGGGCGTGACGATGGCATACTGATTATCGATCCACGCGACGAAGCCCATGCGTCCACGTGGGGGACGGGCCGTCTCCAAAACAACGCGGCCATCCACGCTCAACACCGCCCGATCGATCTGCCACTCGATCGAGTAGGTATGCCAATCGGGCAGCAGCTCAAGCGGCAGTGACGTTTCTTCGATGCGTAATCCTCGTTGTACGATCGGCCAGATGCGGCGATACAGTCGTTGTGATCGATTCAGCAACACCACCGGTAAAGCGAACGGGGCCAGCACCAGCGCCGACGGGCGCGTGGCGTCGATCGCGGCTGCCTTCCAGCCGTGGCCGGGCACATCCCGCGCGAGTTGCATATCGGACGGGGGCGAGGCATAGAAGAACCACAGCGCGCGGGGCAGGACGGGCGGCCCGCCGGGCAGGCCGCCGCCCGGCGCAAAGGGATGATTCCACAGGCCAAAGCCCGCTGTGCCGATAATGCTCGAACTGGAAAAACGCGCCTGTATCGACACGCGGAACGGTGGACGGTGAGGGAACGATCGGGTTGGCCGATGGCCGTAATTGTCTACCTGCGCGTCAGAATAACGATCGCGCGTGGCGTTCGGCAGCAGCAAGCGATCGCCATTGATTTGGCCGCTTCCGGCGAGAAAAGGTTTAAGTTGGGGCATGGCAGATTATCCTTGCACAAGGCCAACGGCATATTTAGTTTCTGCCCGAAAACCCTGGTTGAACACGATGGAAGCATCCTGAGCGGAGCAGTGCGCTTTTCCACTGCGCAGTCGAAGGATGCGCTCCAGTCGAGAAATCTAGCCCGATCCGCATCCTTCGACTGCGTGGCGAAGATGCACGCCACTCCGCTCAGGATGCTTGATAACTCACGTTCGAGGACTTTTCGGCCAGAAATTAGTTATGGCGTGCCCGGCAGGGCAGATTGTACCGCAAACCGATCTGCCACTCCGCAATCTGGATTGTTGGGCGAAAACCTGCTATATTGGCGGCCGAAACCTCGACGCTGAGTGAGCGCGGGCAAAGGGACACGATGATATGGCGTTGATCAGTCTTCAAGAAGTGAGCCTGGGCTTTGGCGGGCCGCTGCTGCTTGAACAGGTAAACCTACAAATCGAAGCGGGCGAACGTGTGGGCCTCCTGGGCCGCAATGGCGTGGGCAAATCCTCGCTGCTGAAATTGGTCAACGGCGATGTGCTGCCGGACAGCGGCGCCATCGCGCGCCAGCAAAACCTCCGTGTAGCGTATCTCCCGCAGGAAGTGCCGCAGGACGTGACCGACAGCGTGGGCGACATCGTCGCGAGTGGCCTGGAGTTCATGCCCGTGATCTTTGATGACGAACACGCCGGGCAGGAATGGCAGCGCCAGTTGCAAGTGGAGCAAGTGCTCTCGCGCATGCAACTCGATCCGGCCGCGCAGTTTGACGTGTTGTCGGCCGGCCTCAAGCGCCGGGTGATTCTGGCGCACGGGCTGGCCCGCAAGCCCGATCTGCTGCTGCTGGACGAACCGACCAATCACCTCGACATCGACGCGATCGACTGGTTGGAAGATTTTCTCAAACGCTGGGGCGGCACGCTGTTGTTCGTCACACACGATCGGGTTTTCTTGCAGCACCTGACCACGCGCATCATCGAATTGGATCGCGGGCGGCTGTTTGATTGGGACTGCGACTACACCACGTTTCTGGAACGTCGCGATGCGCGGCTTGCTGCGGAAGAAGCGCAAAACGCCGTCTTCGACAAAAAGCTGGCGCAAGAGGAAGCGTGGATTCGCCAGGGCATCGAAGCGCGCCGCACGCGCAACGAAGGCCGCGCATGTGCCCTCAAGCGCCTGCGCGAAGTCCGCCGTGAACGCCGCGAGCAAGCGGGCACGGTTCGCATGCAGATTCAGTCGGACAAACGCTCCGGCAAGTTGGTGCTCGAAGCGGAGAACGTCAGTTATGCCTTTGACGATCAGCCGGTCGTGCAGGACTTTTCGGCGACGATTCAGCGCGGGGATAAGGTCGGCATCATCGGCCCGAACGGCTCGGGCAAGACCACGCTCTTGCGCCTGCTAATTGGCGAGTTGCTCCCGCAACAGGGCGAAATTCGCCACGGCACCAATCTTGAGATCGCCTACTTCGATCAACTGCGCGCGCAACTGGATGAGACCAAATCCGTGCTGGAGAATGTGGGGCAGGGGCGCGACACCATCAGCATCAACGGCAAGGCGCGCAATGTCATCTCGTATCTGGAGGATTTTCTTTTCACTCGTGATCGCATCCGTGCGCCGATCAAGGCGCTGTCTGGCGGCGAGCGCAATCGCCTGTTGTTGGCGCGGGTCTTCGCGCAGCCGACCAATCTGCTGGTGCTCGATGAGCCGACCAACGACCTCGATCTTGAGACGCTGGAAGTGCTGGAAGATTTACTGCTGGACTATCCCGGCACGCTGTTGCTGGTCAGCCACGATCGCGCTTTCCTGAATAACCTGGTGACCAGCACGTTGATTTTGGATGATGTCGGACACGTCGGCGAATTTGTCGGCGGCTACGACGATTGGCAGCAGCAAAGAGAACAATCTGTTGCGGCCGTCTCCAAACCGATTAGGCCGGTTTCCATCCCTGCGGCCGAAGCGGCCACTGACGCTTCAGCCACACCGCGCAAATTGAGTTACAAGGAACAGCGCGCGCTCGAAGCACAACAACGCGAACTGGCCGAACTGCCTCACACGATCGAGCGACTGGAGACCGAACAGCATCGCCTCTCGGCGGCGATGGCTGAGCCGGCGTTTTATCAACGCGATCGGGCCGAAATCGCCCAGGCCGTGCAGGAACTCAAGGACCTGGAAGAGCAATTGACCGCGGCCTATCAGCGTTGGGTGGAACTAGAGCCTTGAGTGATAACAGTTGACTGATAAATCACTCTGCGCGTGATATAATAGCCGCGCAATCCATTTCGATCAACGGAGAATAGCATGCCGGTTGAAATTACGTGGTTAGGTCACAGTTGTTTTCGCTTGCGCGATCGGACGGCCACGGTCGTCACCGATCCCTATGGCAAAGACATCGGCTTGATTCTGCCGCGCGTGCGGGCGGACATCGTGACGATCAGTCACGACGCCGACGATCACAACTACGTCAAGGGCGTCAAAGGCGATTTTCGGGTGCTGGCTGGGCCGGGCGAATACGAAGTCTCGTCGGTGTTTGTGACCGGCCTGGAACTGCGGGGCAGCAAGAAGAAAGAAGTCGCGATTGGGCCGCGCAACACCGTCTTCCTGTTCGAGTTTGACGATTTGACCGTGTGTCATCTGGGCGACCTGAACATCGTGCCGACGCAGGCGCAGGTGGAAGAGGCGTTGGGTGCGGTGGATGTGCTGTTGATTCCAGTGGGCGGCGAAGAGACGCTGAATGCGTCACAAGCCTCGGAAGTAGTCAGCCTGCTGGAACCGCACATCGTCATCCCCATGCACTATCACG
>JACRBO010000544.1 GCA_016219235.1 Chloroflexota bacterium | reverse complement strand
GTTGAGCCTGTTCAGCGCCACGGAGTTGATGCGCACGACGCGCTCCCAACGGCAGTGGCTATCGTTCTGGCACCCCACTCGTCCTTCGGCGGATGTGCTGGTGCGCGTACCCGCCCGCGAGCAGATGAAACAGCGCGTGGTGCTGATCGGTCACACGGACACCAACAAGGCGCGCATGACGTTTTCAAAGCCGGTCATACGCTGGCTGACCATGCTGCTTTCGGCGGGCACGCTGGTGCCGTTGATCAACGGGCTGGCCTTGCTCAGTCGGGCGTTGAATGGCCGCAAGAAAGCGCGCTTGACGCAGCGCCTGACGGTGCTGAGCCTGCTATCGTTCATTCCACTGCTGTTGTTGGACGAGCGCGGCCCGTACATCGACGGCGCGAATGACAACGCCAGCGCGGTGGCGTGTCTGCTGGGGCTGGGCGCGTATCTGAAGCAGCAGCCGCTGAAGAATACGGAAGTGTGGCTGGCCTTCACGGGCGCGGAAGAAGTGGGCAGCCTGGGCCTGCATCATCTGCTGGATGTCTACGGTGAACAACTGCGCGACGCATGGTTCATCGATTTCGAGATGGTGGGCGCGCGCGACATCGTGTATATTCTGGATCACGGTGTTTCGTACCTGACGCCCTACGGCGCCGATCGGGCTTCGCTGGAACTGGCGTTTGAAACCAGCCGGCAGTATCCCGAACTGCGCGTTAACGGCCAGGCCATGACCATCGTCGAAGAAGTGGGCGCGCTGCGCGGCCGGGGCTTTCGCGGGCTGTGCCTGGCCGGCATCGATCGCGAGGGCTGGCTGGTGAACTGGCATCAACGCTCGGACACGGTGGCGAACATCGAGCCGATCGGGCTGGAGAAGGCCGCGCGTTTTGCGTTGGGCATGATGGAGATTGTGGATGAGAGGGGGTAGGTTGGTATGGGGGTAGATTGGTAAACTGGTAGATTGGTAAATTGGTGATCGGTCAATTGGTAATCGGGCACCTGGTAATCAGTCAATTGGTCAATGGGAGATCGGCGAGGGCATGGCTCCTATCACAAAGTCGCTCAAAGCGCCGGGGACGACGGCTTGAGCATCACCGTGGCAGATGAGTGAATTGGTAAGTCAGTGATCGGGGAGAGATATGGCAGAGGATAGATTCATCCAGGCGAACGGATTGAAGTTTCACACGATCGATTGGGGCGGGCGCGGCGAACCGATCGTATTGCTGCACGGGCTGGCCTCGCAGGCGCACATCTGGGATCTGGTCGCGCCGCTGTTAATCGAATCGTTCCGCGTCGTCGCGATCGATCAGCGGGGGCACGGCTTGAGCGACAAGCCCGACACGGGCTACGACTTCACTTCAATGACGCGCGATCTTGATCAAATCCTGATGGCGCTGGAGATCGAGCGTGCTACATTGATCGGTCATTCGTGGGGCGGCAATGTGGCCGTGCAGTATGCGGTCGATCGACCTGCGCGCGTCAGCGGCCTCGTGCTCGTCGATGGCGGCTTTTTGCAAATTCCCGATCACGTCGATTGGCCCGCCGCCGAGAAAATGCTGGAGCCGCCCGATCTGATCGGCACGCCCGTCGAGGAGTTTCGCGCCAATCTGAAGTTCTGGCTGGGAGCGGCGTGGACACCGCAGGCCGAAGCCATTACGCTGCACAACTTTGAAATTCGCGCCGATGGCACGCTTGCGCCGCATCTGCGAAAATCAAATCACATGCAGGTGGTGCGCGCGTTGTATGATCATCACCCGTCGGAGTTGTGGGCGCGCGTACAATGCCCGGTGTTGATGCTGCCCGCCGTCGCGCCTGAACCGCACGATGCGCGAAGTCAGAGCATGCTTGAGACCAAACGCCGCAACATCGCGCGGGCCGAAGCGCGGCTGGCCCGCAGCCGGACCATCTGGTTCAACGACACGATTCACGACATTCCGTTGCAGCGGCCGGCAGAGTTGGTACAAGCCATCAAAGACTTTGCATTGCGTAGTACGTAATGCGTGGTGCGTGGTGCGTGGTGCGTGATTCAAGAATTGCGCAGTGTGTGTTACGCAACACATATTACGGATTACTCATCACTCGTCACTCATCACTCGTCACTCATCACTCATCACTCGTCACTCATCACTCGTCACTCATCATGCTCTCCATCAACCTGCTCGGCGCACCTCAAATCCTGGTTGACGATCAACCGCTGACGATCACGCGGAAGAAAAGCCGCGCCCTGCTCTATTATCT
>JACRBO010000543.1 GCA_016219235.1 Chloroflexota bacterium | reverse complement strand
CTCAGGACGCTCCTCGCAACGACGCGGCGGTATCCGTCATTGCGAGCGCTGTTTGCGAAGCAATCTCAAGGCCGGTCGGCGGGAGATTGCTTCGTCGCAAAAGCCACTCCCCGCAATGACGCGCCAGTGTTCCACATTCCGTCATTGCGAGCGCTGTTTGCGAAGCAATCTCAGGGCCAATCAACATGAGATTGCTTCGTCGCATCCTTCGACTCCACTTCGTTCCGCTCAGGACGCTCCTCGCAACGACGCGACGGTATCCGTCATTGCGAACGCTGTTTGCGAGGCAATCTCAACGCCAGTCAGCAGGAGATTGCTTCGTGCAAAACCCACTCCTCACAATGACGCGACGGTATCCGTCATTGCGAGCGCTGTTTGCGAAGCAATCTCCTTGTCGGTCGGGCGAGATTGCTTCGTCGCAAAAGCGCTCCTCGCAATGACGTGGTTAGAGATCGTCATACAAATCTCGCCATTCAGGATTCATTCCAATGATCAGGTCGATCTTCTTCTGTCGCGAGCCAGCCTTGATTTGCTTCTCGCGCGCAATCGCATCGCGTATATCAGCAAACACTTCGTAGTAAACCAGCTTTGTTACGTTGTACTGTTTGGTGAAGCCAGCGACCAGTTTCTCCCTGTGCTGCCAAACACGTTTCTTGAGACCGCTGGTTACGCCTGTGTACAGCACCTTGTTGTATTTGTTCGTCAGGATGTATACGAAGGACTGCCGGTTTTGCATCAGCGCTTACTCCATCGCGTCATTGCGAGCGTTTTGTGCGAAGCAACACTTGCACCCACTGCGTGCAGTGCGGTGTCTCATTACACCCCAACGAGATTGCTTCGTCGCATCCTTCGGCTTCGCAGCGAAAAGATGCTGCTTCGCTCAGGATGCTCCTCGCAATGACGCTAGCCGACGATCATTGCGACCAATTTCGCCGCCGCCGCATTGCTGTCGCACACGATCACGCCTGCGCTCTTTAGCGCCGCGACTTGCGCGCTGAGTCGCTGCGGGTCCTGCTCCGTGCCGGTGACCGAGGCGACGACGATCAACTCTCGATTGGCTTGCTGCTTCGTCTGCCGGATCGCCGGGCCGAGTTCGCTGGCCGGATCGGGATGCGCGCCGTAGCCGATCACCACGTCGAGCATGATCACGGCCACTTCGGGGTCACGCGCTTCTTGCAGCAAGCGCCGAATGCGCAGGTCATTGTCGATCATCGGGTGCGGGCGGCCTACGGTGAATTCTTCTTCGCCCAGATCGACACAGGTGTGTTTGACGCCGTGCAGCGAATCGGCGAGTTGCTGTTCGTGACGCAGCGGCGCATTCGACAACACCGGCTCTTTCAGCCGATCACGCCAGATCACTTGCGATTCGTAACACAGTGTGCCGCCGGAGAATAGGCCGCGCAGATACTTTTGCTCAAGCTTCAAAGTCGCACGAAGTGTTTGCGCTTCGGCTTGAAGTTCGGTTTCTTCGCGCGCGATAACGTCGGCCACATCGATGTTTGCGCCGGCGGCTTTCGCGGCGAGGAGCGCGGTTTCCTGTAACGTCATTGCGAGGAAGCATCCTGAGCGGAGTGAAGCGGAGTCGAAGGATGCTGACGAAGCAATCTCCTTGTCGAGCGGATGAGATTGCTTCGTCGCAAAAGACGCTCCTCGCAATGACGTGTCACCCATGAAGCCAATGATCGTGGGCTTGTCGCTCTGCGCCACTTGATCGAGGATGGCTTCGGCCACGCCCGGTGACGGCGGCTTGCTGACGAGCGTGATGACGTGCGTCGCGGAATCGGCTTGCAGGGCTTGCAGAGATTGCAACATCATGAGGCCGCCGACTTCTTCTTTGAGATCGCGTCCGCCGGTGCCAAGACCTTGCGTGATGCCGATGCCGTTCTTCGCGAGAAGGGTGCTCACTTCCTGCAAGCCTGTGCCCGCCGCCGACACGATGCCCACCGGCCCATTCGGCACGACGTTGGCAAAGCCCAGCGCCACACCGTTGAGGATCGTCGTGCCCGCGCCGGGACCCATCAGCAGCAGACCGTGATCGCGCGCGTACCGCTTCAACGCAATCTCGTCTTCGAGCGAGACATTATCGCTGAAGAGCAGCACGTGCAAGCCGCGCCGCAGGGCGTCCCACGCTTCATCGGTGGCGTAACGACCCGCGACGGAGATCACAGCAACATTGGCTTTGGGATTGGCCTTCACCGCGCCGCGCAATGTCCTGGGGCGAAACTCCGCCCCTTCGTCCGACGAGCGTTTTTGCTTGAGTAGGCGTTCGGCTTCAAGCACGGCTGAATCTGCTACATCTTCACTGGCGCTGACGACGATGACGAGGTCGTTGGGTGTGGCCGATCGCGCTTCGGGCGTGAGCAGGCCCGCTTCGTTAAGCAGCGCCTTATTCGCCTCGGTCGCCATGATCACGCCCACGTCGATCACGCCGGAGAACTTCGTCAACTCGCGCGCGACCAGCATCAGCGTGACCGAGTCGTGATATTCACTTTTCTTGACGAGGGTTTTAACAGTCAATGTGTGCTCCTTGTTTGAGCGTCATTGCGAGGAGCGCGCTGCGCGACGAAGCAATCTCGTAGTTGATGGAATGAGATTGCTTCGCATCCTTCGACTACGCTGCACTCCGCTCAGGATGCTCGCAATGACGAAATTAGAGTGGCATGTTGCCGTGTTTTTTGGCCGGGGTCGAGACGGCCTTGTCGCGCAGAAAATCGAGCGCGCTGATGAGGCGGGCGCGGGTTTCGCTCGGCGCGATCACATCATCGACGTGGCCGCTGGCCGCCGCATAATACGGCTTGCTGAATTTGTTGCGGAATTCGGCTTCGAGCCGCGCCCGCACGACGTCCGCATCGTCGGTGTGCTTCTTCAATTCTTTGCCGTACAAGATGCTGACCGAACCCGCCGCACCCATCACGGCGATTTCGGCGGTGGGCCACGCGAAGACCCAATCGGTGCGGATGTGCTTGCTGCTCATCACAATGTACGCGCCGCCATACGCCTTGCGTGTAATCACCGCAATCTTGGGCACGGTCGCTTCCGAATAGGCATAAACAATCTTCGCGCCGTGTCGAATGATGCCGCCGTGTTCCTGATCGACGCCGGGCAGGAAACCGGGCGAATCGACGAAGGTGATCAGCGGGATGTTGAAGGCATCGCAGAAGCGGATGAAACGCGCCAGCTTATCGGACGCATCGATATCGATCACGCCCGCCAACACGAGCGGCTGCTGCGCGACGACGCCGATCACTTCGCCATTGAGGCGCGCAAAGCCGACGATGGCATTGGGCGCAAAATGCGCGTGAACTTCGAGAAAACTGGCCGGATCGAAGACACGCGCGATCACGACCTGCATGTCATAGGCTTCACTCGGATCGATCGGCACGATGGTGTCGAGGTCAACCGCCGGGGCCAGATCACCGGTCGGGTTGGCGCGGGGCGCGTTTTCGGCGTTGTTCGATGGAAGATAACTCAACAAGCGACGGATGAGTTCAAAGGCCGATCGTTCATCGTCAGCAACAAAGTGCGCCACACCGCTTTTCTCGCTGTGCGCGGCCGCGCCGCCCAGCGTTTCGACATCGACCTCTTCGCCGGTGACGGTCTTGATTACATCCGGGCCGGTGATGAACATGTGACTCTGGCCGCGCGTCATGATGACGAAATCGGTGAGGCCGGGCGAATACACCGAGCCGCCCGCGCACGGGCCAAGCATCACGCTGATCTGAGGGACGACGCCGCTGGCCTGCGTGTTGCGCCAGAAGAGTTCGCTGTACGCGGCCAGCGAATAGACACCTTCTTGAATGCGCGCACCGACCGAGTCGTTGAGGCCGATCACGGGCACGCCCGACGCCAGCGCCATGTCCATGAGTTTGGCGACCTTCTGCCCCTGCACTTCCGAGAATGAGCCGCCGAGCACGGTGAAGTCTTGCGCGTGCACGGCCACTTTGCGCCCGTCGATCTGGCCAAAGCCGACGATGACGCTGTCGCCGGGATGTCGATTCTGATCCATGCCGAAGTCGCTGTGACGATGTGTAGCGTAGGGATCGATCTCGTGGAAGGTGCCGGGATCGATCAGCTGATCGATGCGTTCGCGCGCGGTGAGTTTGCCTTTGGCGTGCTGCGCTTCGGTGCGGGCCTCACCGCCGCCTTGATTGATCTGCGCGCGGTGCTGATGCAGTTCGTCGAGCAACCTTTGATGATCGGTCATGGGCCTCCAGAACATCGGACGCAGATGAACGCTGACGGGAGCACTGCACCGCATGTGTAAACGCTGATTTTGTTTTATCAATCCAATCAGCGTCATCAGCGAGAACACTTGCCCTGACGGGCAGTGTCAGGGTCAGCGTCCCAATAGATCGATAATTTCCGCCACGCTCAACACTTTGCCGTACGACGCGCCCAGCGCGGCGAGGAACGCACCGTGCACCTGTGGCGCAGGAATGGTCTCGCCCTGAAAGACCAGCGTGCGAGCCGCGCAGGCATCGTGCGCGACGACGCACTCAAAACCGAAGTCGAACGCGGCACGGGTGGTCGCATCGACGCACATGTTGGTCTGCATGCCGCAGATGACGACGCGCGTCACCCCTTCGTGCTTGAGGTGATCGAGCAGCGGCGTGTCGCGGAAACTGTTGGGATAGTGTTTCTGGAAGACGACTTCGTTTTCGCCTTCGAGCGGGCGCACGTTGTCGTGAATCTGCCCGCCGATCGAGCCGGGCAGCATCGTCTTCGCGCCGGGCTTGATCGCCACGTGCTGAATGTGGACGATCGGCTGGTGGGTCTGCCGAAAATGATCGAGCAACGATCGGGCTTTCAGGCTGGCGGCGATGGGTTCGTGCAATGCGCCTCCACCGCCGGGGAAGTAGTCGTTTTGGATGTCGATGAGGATCAGGGCTGTGGTCATTGGGATTTGCTCCGATGTTGCAACATAGATTTTTGGACACGGATTACACAGATGAACACGGATTTCTTGCGCATCTAATCCGCGCCTGACGAGCTTCTCAACTCCCACCCTCCCCCGTCGAACAACAGCGGTTCGACAGGGGAGGGTGCAGCCCGTTCCCTCTCCTGTGATGTGTTTTTCCATCACGGGGGAGGGTTAGGGTGG
>JACRBO010000559.1 GCA_016219235.1 Chloroflexota bacterium | reverse complement strand
TCCAACTTCCAACCTCCAACTTCCAACCTCCAACCTCCAACTTCTACCTCGCAATCTCCACCAACGCCGTCATCCCCCACCTCAACTCTGCCGGCATCTCACTCAACTCAATGGTCACCGTATAGTTCACACCCGTGGTCTTGCTGGACTTTGGCGCGATCTTGCTCACCGTGCCGTCCACCTGCACGCCCGGCAGCGCATCAAAGGATACCTTAGCCGCCGCCCCGATTGTGATCCCGGCCACGTCCTTCTCGCTCAGATCGCTCGTCTCGATGTGCAGCTGCGTCGCCCCCACCACCACGATCGGCGTGCCCGCGTTCACGTACTGCCCCGCGCGGATCGGCACTTCGGCAATCACACCGTCGAAGGGCGCGATCAATTCTGCCTGCCGCCGCGTCGCCTCCGCTCGATCCAACCCGGCCTGCGCCACGGCCACGTTCGCCTCGCCCACCGCGATGTCCGCCGCCGTCGCTCCCGCCAGCAAGCGATTCACCTGCGCTTGCGCCGCGTTATACTCAGCCTGAGCCGCGCCCACGCCCGCTTGCGCCGCGCGCAGCACGTCTGCCTCTGCGCCTTTGAGCAGTTTTTCAAGGCGTGCCACAGCGGCCTCGTAACTTTGATAAGCGATGTTGTACACCTTGGCCGCATCATCGGCCTGCGTGCGGTTGGGCTTGCCCGCATCATATTCGCGCTGGAGTAAATCCCGGCGATTGCGTGCATCGATCATCGAATTGTAGGCTGCCTGCGCCGCCGTCTTCGCCGCCTCGACCTCTGCCGGCGTCGGCCCCTGCTTCACCCGATCGCGATTCGCCGCGGCCTGCCCCACACCCGACTGCGCCGCCGCCAGATTGCTCTGCGCCTCGGCTACTTGCTCCGCGCGCGGCCCGGCCTTGAGGCGCGCCAGACTCGCTTGCGCCACAGCCAATCCTGCTTCAGCCTTCACGACTTCCGCATCCAGCAGGGCCGTATCCAGTCGCGCGATTACGTCGCCGGCCTTCACCGTCGCGCCCACGTCCACACTCACGTCAACTACTTTTCCGGGCAGGGCGAAGCTCAACGCCGTCTTCTGCGCTGGCACGGCTTTGCCCGTCGCGCTGATCGCGTTCCCAGTCCGTTCCACCGAGTTCGCCTCTGGCACGCCCGCCTCGATCTCCACATTCGCCGTCATCCCCCAACGCACGCCCTCTGGAATCTGATCGAGTTGAATCACGGTCGTGTAATTGACGCCCGCGCTGTCCCGCGCCTTCGGATCGATTCGCACGATCGTGCCGTTCACCGTCACGTCCGGCAGCGCGTCGAAGCGCACCGTCGCCGTATCGCCGACTTTGATCCGGGCCACATCGTTTTCATTCAGATCGCTCGTTTCCACGCGCAAGCTCTTCGGGTCCGCCACCTGCACGATCGGCCCACCCGGCCCGACGAACTGATGCGCGTCGATCAAGACCTTCGCCACCACGCCGTCAAACGGCGACACGATCTGCGTCTGATCGATCTGCGCTTGCAGCACGGCCGCTTCGGCTTTGGCCTGATCGATCTTCGCCTGCGACACGGCTACGTCCTCGGTCAGCGGCCCGGCCTGCGCCAGCGCCAGCCGCGCTTCCGCCGCCTTCACCTGCGCCTGCACCACACCGATCTGCGCGTTGGCGATGCGCAGCTGATCCGGTTGCGGGCCGTCTTGCAGATCAGTCAATACGGCTTGCGCCGCGGCCAGTTCCAGATTCGCATACGCCAGCCGGTTGCCCACCGACTCGCCCGCGGCCAGCGCAAAGCCGCCCTTATCCAGGATTTTATCCATCGCTTCTTGCAGCTTGTCCTGCTGCACTTGCGCCGCGTACACCTGTGCCTGCGCTTGCAGCACATCGGCCTGCGTCACGCCGCTGAACAAGCGATCGCGCTGCGCGGACGCTTCAGCCACGCGGGCCTGCGCGGCCTTCACGGCCTGGGTCGCCGCCTCGATCTCATCGGGTTGGGGCGGGGCGGTCAGCTGCGCCAGATTCGCTTCCGCCACTTTGATCGCCGCCTGTTTCTGCGCCAATTGCGATTGCAGATCGGGCGCATCCAGCCGCGCGATCACCTCGCCGGTCTTGATCGCATCGCCCTCTTTCACGGCCAGTTCACCCACCGTGCCCGCCTGCGCAAAACTCAGCGTCGTCCACTGCGCGGGCAGCACTTCGCCGCTGGCGCTCACCACGGGCGAAGTGGTCTTGCTCTCCGTTGCCGCCGGTGTGCCCGTCGGCGTCGCCTGACTGCTGCAGGCGCTCAATAGCAGCGCCGTCGTTGTCGCCAAAATAATCCATCGAGAAAAATTCAATCGTTGCTTCATGACTTGCTTCATCCTATGTTGTGTCGTCTAAAAACTATCGTCCACGAATTGACACGAATTCCCGCTAATGGTTCTTATTCGCGTTGATTCGTGTAGATTCGTGGATGATCATCTTCGCCGCTGCTCGCTCACGATCTCGCCGTCGGCCAGCGCGATGGTGCGCGCGGCGCGCGCCGCCAGATCGTCATCGTGCGTCACCATCAAAATCGTCTTGCCCTGCGCCACCAGATTCTCGAACAACTCCATCACGGTCTCGGCCGTGTGCCAATCGAGGTTGCCCGTCGGCTCGTCGGTGGCGATGATGGGCGGATCGTTCGCCAGCGCCCGCGCAATCGCCGCGCGTTGCTGCTGCCCGCCTGCCAGATGATTGGGCAGTTTGTGCGCGTACTCGGCGATGCCGACCAGTTCCAGCAAATGCAGCGCGCGTTCGTTGCGTTCCGGCCGCGGATAGATGTCGCAGAAGTCCATCGGCAGGCGCACGTTCTCCAGCGCCGTCAGCGTGGGTAAAAGTTGAAAGAACTGAAAGACCACGCCCAGATGCGTGCCGCGCCACGTGGCGATCTGGCTTTCGTTCAGGTGGTGCACCGCCGTCCCACCGATGAAGATCTCGCCGTGCGACGGATGATCGATGCCCGTCAGCATGTTGATCAGCGTGGTCTTGCCGCTGCCCGACTTGCCCACGATCGACACGAACTCGCCGCGCTGGATCGTCAGATCGAGGCTCTTCAGCGCCGTGAACTTGCCCGCCGACGTCTCATAGATCTTGCGCACGTCGCGCAACTTGATCAGCGTGCCGTCGTCATTCAGTTTGCCGTTGGCTTTGTCGCCATTGGCCGGTCGTTTGTTGTTTCGGAACATCTTTAACCCTGTTTTAACCACAGATTACACGGATTACACGGAGAACACGGATTCTTTAGTTTTCTCTATCAGTGAAATCCGTGTTATCCGTGGTTTGTTTCTCATTCGTAGTCCAATACTTCTCTCACGCTCAATCGCACCGCATTGCGCGCCGGACCTAAACTCGACACGATGCCGATGCCGATGATGATCGCCAGCCAGATGATCAGGCCAGTCACCGAATACTGGAAATTGACGCTGGCCTTCAGCACCGATTCGACCACCGCGCTCGCCAGCAAGCGGCTCACGGGCACCGATAAGGCTGCCGCCACCAGCCAGCTCATCAAGCCCACCACCACGCCTTCCACCACCACCACTTGCCGCACCGCATTGTTCGCCGCCCCCACCGCGCGCAGCACACCGATCTCGCGCGTGCGTTCGAGGACGTTCATGCCCATCGTCCCCGTCAGGCTCAGGCCGCCCACAATCGCCAGCAGGCCCGCCATCACCACCAGCACCAGCAAGATGATGTCGAAGGCGCTGGTGAACATTTCATACGAGGTGTGCTGCGTCTGGCTGGAACTGGTGCTGAGGCCCGCGACTTTGAAGCGCTGCTCCAACTGCGTCGCGATCTGATCCTGCACGGCCGGGCTGCCTACTTTCGCCGCCGCCGTGCGCACGCGGATCGAATCGGCCTGATTCTGCCGCCCCGTCAATTTGGCAAAGGTATCGAAGTTCATGTACACGCGCACACCCGACAGGTGCTTCGACAAAATGCCGACCACTTCCAGGGTGCGCTCCGTGCTGCCCACTTTCAGCGTGATCTCGCTGCCCACT
>JACRBO010000558.1 GCA_016219235.1 Chloroflexota bacterium | reverse complement strand
TGGATTAGTCAAACTGCCGAACGCTCACTAATCTACCAATCACTAATTTGCCGATCACTAATTTACCAATCTACCAGTTTACCAATTTACTATACCCTAACCTTCACCGTAATCCGATGATCATACGCAAACAACAGCGCGTCCTGCGTCAACGCGATCTTCTGTCCGGCAGCACGCGCCTGCCCGGAACGCAGATCGACTTGATACAGGGTCGCGTCTTGCACGAACTCCACACCGCTGACCGATTGCATAATCGTCATCACTTCCGACAGATACAGATCGCGCCCGAATGGCCAGCCTTGCCCGTCGGCCCCGCCCACCAGCGGATCGACGTACTTCGACAAGCGCTCGACGATCTGCGCCTGGACTCGTTCGATGCTCGCGTGCTTGTGGATCATCACCGTGGCTTCGACGGCAACGCCGACGTAAGCGGGACTATCGACCACCAGATTCGTCGTCAGCAAACGCCGCTCGTCCAGATACTTGCGCACTTCTTCGATCAACTCCTGCGCGGGCTGCAACGTCTGCGGCGTGATGCGCCCGCCCACTGACACCTGCGGCACGATCAACACTTCGACGGGTCCCGGCGTGGGCGCATCGGTCTTCTCTTCGACGCGAGCCTGAATGCAGCGGGCACGCGCCACCGTCTGACTCGCTTCCTTCGCCAGATGCTCAAAATCCTCCGCCGTTACCGCGCGATTGCGCGTGCGCAGCGCTTGTGGGGCGCGCATCTTCGCGGAATCCAACGACTCTTGATCGAGGCCGCCCGCCGCCGGCAGACGATTATTCACGCGCGCGACGTAGGGGATCGACGATTTCAAAACGGTGAGCGTATTCGCGCCCACGTTCCCGAGCGTGCCGCCACCCGATCGGTAGCGGCCAAACCGAAGTTGCTTGCCCTTGGTCGGGATCAAGCCGTAGTAGCGTTCGACGCCGTTCGGCTGGCGAATGGCCGGGCCGAATTGCACTTCGCCGCTGACGTTATCGATCACGTAATGGGCATCGTCGCCGGTCGAGTTGGTGAAGGTCTCCACCTCTTGCCACGGAATCCAGTCGCCGACTTCGTTTTGAATCTCGATCGATTCGCCCTCGCGACGCGGCAACACCGGGCGATTCTCGATGCGGAATGTCTGGCCGGGCGTGCCATCGCTGCGGCCTAAAACTTCATTGCGAATCACCAGCGAGTGCGTGGCCCACGCCGTGCCGCCGATGGTAATGGCTTTGATCGTGTTGATGCGCGGCGAGGCCGAGTACGACGATTGCTTAGGCCGCACCGGCGTCAGCCGCACGCGCATCCAGAAGGCGCGTTGACTGCCCATCGCTTTCACTTCCATGCCGCGCGGCAAGTGCAGAATCACCGTGCCCATCGTGTTTAGGCCGCCCGTGCCGTCGGAATCGACATCGCAGCGGACCCAGTTTTTGCCTTCGCCGCACCACGCTTCCCACGCGAGCGGCGGATCTTTCGGATCGACGCCGATGCCTTCGACGCGGCAATCGATGGTGAGCGACAAAATGTTCTGGCTCAAGTTTTCACCGAAGGCCAGATACAGTGCATCACCCGCGATCGGCTTGCGCTGGAAGGCATCGAAGAGTTCGGTCGCCAGATCAAGTTTGGGCGTCTGATCGACGAAGTTCTGCTCGTCGGACGACGTCCACGCCGATCGGAGTGTGGGCGGGATCACGGTCAAGTTCTCGTCGGTCGTGAACGTGATCGCGGCCTGATCGCCCGTGCGCACCGTCGCCACTTCCGTGCCCTTCGCAATCGTGATTTGCCCCGGCTGCGGCGCGGACAGCCAGAACGTGATCGGCGCGCGGGCGGGCGTCGCGCCCTGCAAGCGGATGCCGATCAAGTCCATGAAGCGGACGTAGTTCTTGTCCGGCACCCGATTGAGCCGGTACAACATCAGGTCCGTCATCCACGCGAACAACTCGATCAGCGTGACGCCGGGATCGGACAGATTGTGATCCGTCCACTCCGGGCAATAGCGCGGAATCAAGCCTTTGGCTTCGTTGACGATGTCCTGAAAATGACGGTCGTCGAGTCGCGGTTCAGGTAGGGGCATGATTA
>JACRBO010000555.1 GCA_016219235.1 Chloroflexota bacterium | reverse complement strand
CGGATTGCCAAATCCGCCGCCATGGCCGATGGATTTGGCATTCCATCGGGAGCAGTCAACAATAATCCCGTTCAAGTCGGGAGAGCCGGATATTCTTTATCAGTTTAATCTGTGAAAACCGTGGTTTATCTTTCACTCGTAATCCAGCACTTCTCTCACACTCAATCGCACCGCATTGCCCGCCGGGCCTAAACTCGACACGATGCCGATGCCGATGATGATCGCCAGCCAGATGATCAGGCCCGTCACCGAATACTGGAAATTCACGCTGGCCTTCAATACCGATTCGACCACCGCGCTCGCCAGCACGCGGCTGACCGGCGCAGACACGATGGCGCTCATGAGCCAGCTCATCAGGCCCACGACCACGCCTTCCACCACGACCACCTGTCGCACGGCGCTATTCGCCGCGCCCACCGCGCGCAGCACGCCGATCTCGCGCGTGCGTTCGAGCACGTTCATGCCCATCGTGCCCGTCAGGCTCAGGCCGCCCACAATTGCCAGCAGGCCCGCCATCACCACCAGCACCAGCAGGATGATGTCGAAGGCGCTGGTGAACATTTCATACGACGTATGCTGCGTCTGGCTGGAACTGGTGCTGAGGCCCGCGTCTTTGAAGCGCTGCTCCAACTGCGTCGCGATCTGATCCTGCACGGCCGGGCTGCCTACTTTCGCCGCCGCCGTGCGCACGCGGATCGAATCGGCCTGATTCTGCCGCCCCGTCAACCTGGCAAACGTATCGAAGTTCATGTACACGCGCACGCCCGACAGGTGCTTCGACAAGATGCCGACCACTTCCAGGGTGCGCTCCGTGCTGCCCACTTTCAGCGTGATCTCGCTGCCCACTTTCACTTGCGGCTCGCGCTCCAGATAATCGTCGTTGATGACCACCTGCCGCGTGTCGCCGGCTTGCAGCCAGCGCCCGCTTTGCAAGTTCGGATCGATCGTCTGGATGTCCACCGGCACGCCCGCAATCTCGATCTCGTCGCCCTCGGTGCCGTCGGCGTGCATGACGATGCCGCTGGTACTGGCCCAGCCTTCGGCCACGGTCACGCCCGGAATACGCCGCGCCTCGCGTTCCACCGCAAAACGGCTGGTGCCATACGGCACGCCCAGCGCCGCATCAAACGCCACGTAGCGGGCCACCTCGGTGATCTGCGCCGTCAGCGACGCGCGCGTGCTGAAGGCCGCGATGAACATCGCGCCGGCCAGCGTCAGCGTGACCACTGTAAACATCAGCCGCGCCTTGTTGCGGAACGTGTTGCGCAGCGACAACATCACCGGCGGGCTTAGCTGCCGGATCCTCACGAGCAGTCGATCGATCAAGCCCTTGCGATCTTCGGCGCTCAAGCCGTATTCGTAGATCGCGTCGTACACGGAAATGCGCGTGCCCGATAAGATCGGATACAGCGCCACGCCGATCGGCATCAGCAGCCCGACGGCGGCCTGCAAAATCGCGACGTGCGATGGCAGATCGTATTGCGTGATGCTGAAATTCAAGAAACCGGCGGCCAGATTTGCCAACCCGATCGCGCCCAGCAGCCCCAACGGCAAACCGATCAGCAGGCCGATGATGCTTAAAATAAGCACAGTCAGCAGGTACATGCCGATCAACTGGCGGCGCACCGCGCCCACCGATCGCATGATGCCGATCTGTTTGATCTGCTGCGACAGGATCGCAGAGATGGTGTTGACCACCAGGCCGCCGCTGAGAAAGATCGCCAGGATGCCCATGACTTGCAGCACCAGCAGCAAGCCGTTGATCTGATTCTGCGCCCAGTGCTGGCCGGGATCGGAACTGTAGCCTGGAATCTGAATGCGATTGACCGTGTAACCCGCCGGTTGAATGACGCGATCGCGCGCCAGCGCCGCTACGGCTAACACGTGCTCGCGATTGTATTTGTCCTCGGTCGTTACGATGTCCAATCGGTTGTAGTAAGCCTTCAGGACCATCCATTCCAGGGTGGACATCGACACGTAACCGGCGGCTTGCTTGCCTAGCGTGAATGGCCGGATGTAGATGTCGTGCAAAATGCCGGTCACAGTCAACTCGTAGCGGCGTTGATTGTCGATCTCCACCGTGACCTTATCTCCAACCGTCACGCCCATGCCCGCTGCCGATTGACGCTCCAGCAGAATCTCGCGCACGCCGGGCACGCCCGCGCCTGCTTCGACGGGCAGCCGATTCACCTGAATATCGCTGAAGTCGGGCAGCGTCACCAGGCTGATGTCGCGCGCTAAGCCGTCGGGTTGGAAGATAGTCGCCCCGGTGGTGCGCCGCGGCTGCACGATTTCGACTTCGCGCAGGCCGGCCACGGCGTTGGTCAGGCTGTCGTCGAAGCGCGAGACGTAGATTTGCACCAGCGTGGGATTGCCCGCCAGATACGGCCCGAACAGATCGCGCTCGATCATGCTTTTGGCGTTGTTGATCATGCCGACGGCGGCCACGCCCACGGCGATCGACAGGATCACCAGCAGCGAACGGGTCTTGTGATCCCAGATGTCTTTGAAGATTTTGATCCAGCGGGTATTCAGTTCCAAAAGTTGCCTCTATCAACCACGAAGGACACGAAGTTCACGAAGAAATTCTTAGTGGTCCTTCGTGTCCTTCGTGGTTAATGCTTTGCAATTTCACCATCCGCCATTTCGATGACGCGGGTGGCGCG
>JACRBO010000554.1 GCA_016219235.1 Chloroflexota bacterium | reverse complement strand
CGCTACTAAAATCGATTTACCCCACTTGCAAGGAGACTAGCATGGCCGACGTGAAAGCCGCGTTCGAGCAAGCGGCGCTCGATTCCAAGAAGTTGCCGAAGCGACCCGACAACAACACGCTGCTCAAACTATACGGGCTGTACAAACAGGCCACCAGCGGCGATGTGTCCGGCAGCCGGCCCGCCGGCTTCGACATGGAGGGCAAATTGAAGTATGACGCGTGGGCCAAATTGAAGGGCAAAACGAAAGACGCCGCGATGCAGGAGTATGTGGCGTTGGTGGAGTCGTTGAAGGCGAAGAAGTAAAGTTTGACGAGTAACGAGTAACGAATGACGAGTGACGAGTGAAAGAACATTGCTCACTCGTCACTCGTCACTTGTCAGATCGTCTTCAGATACTCGCGCACCATTAGCGCCGCCGTAGCCCCCTCGCCCGCGGCGCTGGCCGCCTGCTTGGTGCTGCCCAGGCGCACATCACCCGCCGCAAACACGCCCGGCATCGACGTTTCAAGGTTCGGCTGCGTAACGATGAAGCCATATTTATCCAACTTTACTTCAGGGGGCAGCCAGCCGGTGTTCGGCGACAGGCCGATGAACACGAAGGCGGCTCTGGGGTGAATGACTTCGGTCGCGCCGCTGATCCGATCGTGCACGGTGAGGCCGTCGAGTTTGGCTTCACCGTGCAGTTGCGTGACTTCGGTGTTGTAGCGTAACTCGATCTTCGCGTTCGCGTTCACTTTATCAATCACGATCTGGCTGGCCGTCATGTCCGCGCCGCGCACCAGGATCGTCACTTTGTCGGCGAACCGCGTCAGAAACAGGCTCTCTTCACCGGCGCTGTTGCCGCCGCCGATGACGGCCACGTGCTCACCCTTGTAAAACGGCCCATCACACGTCGCGCAGAAATGCACCCCCGCGCCGATGAGGTCGTCTTCGCCCGGCACGCCCAATCGTTTGTAGGTGGATCCCGTAGCGATGAGCACTGCCCGCGCGCCGTACTCGCGCCCGTCGGACGTGGTCACGTATTTCGATTCTTCTTCTTCACGCAAGGCGGTGACTTCCTGCGCTTGCAACAACTCGACGCCGAAGCGCCGCGCCTGAGTGGTCAACCGATCGGCAAACTCGCCCCCGCCGATCCCGTCGGGGAAACCGGGGAAGTTATCCAGCCGCTCGGTGACGCCCGCCTGCCCGCCCAGGCCGCTCTTCTCGATCACGAGCACATCCAACCCTTCGCGCGCCGCGTACAGCGCCGCCGTCAAACTGGCCGGCCCCCCGCCGACGCAGATCAGATCGTAATAGCTCATGCGCGCGGTGGTTTGCAGGCCGAGTTTTGCGGCCAGTTCGGCGTTGCTGGGTTCGATGAGAAAACTGCTGTCGTCGTGGAAGACAATCGTGGGGATGATACGTTTGCCGCTATTGACGCGCTCGACCAGCGCCAGCCCGTCGGCATCCTGCTCGACATCGACCCATTCATAATGGACGCGCTGCTCGCCCAGAAACTTCTTGGCGCGTTTGCAGTCGCCGCACCAGGTGGCGCCATAGACGGTGAGGTTGGTATGAGACATGTGTTCCCTTCGCAATAGAGGATTAACTACTGGTTGCGAAGATAGTCTGCCTGACCGGTGAATTCATTACAAGTTGAACGCCGCCAAAATAACGTTCGGCCTCTGCCAGCACTTGCTTCAGCTGCACCAGATGCCCCAGCGGTGCGGTGCGCAGCAAGTCTTCCAGGCGAACTAATCCTTCGCAGGGGGCGTGGATCGACCAATCGAGTCCGCACCGGAACCACTCGATCAGGTTGGTTTGGTACGGTTCCGGCAAGGCACTGATCCGGTCAATGAGGGTTTGAGCATTTCGAAACGCGGTCACACCGATCTGCTCCAGTCAAAGTGGCTTATCGTTCAATACGCAGCGGCTGTGCGACGAGATTCAAATCAACTGTCTGAGATTTGTTGACAAGGTTACAGCCGTGTTGTATGCTTCCAGCCGAGATGGTCACCCTGCCTGCCGTTACCGAAGAAGCCGTTCTGATTGAAGCCCTGCGCCGCCGCGACGAAGCGGCGTTCGTCGAGCTGGTTGATCGCTATCACGCCTCGCTCGTGCGCCTGGCGCAGATGTACGTGGCTGATCGCGCCGCGGCTGAGGAGGTCGTGCAAGATACCTGGCTGGGCGTGCTGAAAGGCATTGATCGCTTCGAAGGCCGCTCGTCCTTCAAAACGTGGCTGTTTCGCATCCTGACCAACACGGCCAAAACGCGCGGCGTGCGCGAGGCGCGCAGTGTGCCGTTTTCGACGCTATTCGATGTGGAGTCGGAAGCGGCTGAGCCGACCGTCACGCCCGATCGGTTTGTGTCGCCCGACGAGCAATGGGCGGGTAGCTGGTCGATCGAGCCGGGCGCGTGGAACGATCAGCCGGAAACGCGGCTGCTATCGCGCGAGACGCTGGCCTACATCCGATCGGCCATCGACGCCCTGCCGCCCGCCCAACGCGAAGTGATCACCTTGCGCGACGTCGACGGCTGGAGTTCGGACGAGGTTTGTAATGCGCTGGACATCAGCGAGACTAATCAGCGCGTCCTGCTGCATCGCGCTCGCGCGAAGGTGCGCGCGGCGCTGGAAGATTACCTGGCAAATCATTGATGGCTCACGATCTGGCTTGCAACGAACTGGTTGAACTGGTGACCGACTATCTGGAAGGCGCACTGCCGCCGACGGATCGGTCGCGTTTTGAAATGCACCTGTCCGACTGCGAAGCGTGCGGCCATTATCTCGATCAGATGGAGATCACCATTCGCACGCTCGGCCACCTGAGCGAAGAGACCATCGAACCACAGGCACGCGATGAGTTGTTGAGTGTATTCAGGAATTGGAAGGCGGGGGAGTAGTTGATTGGTAACTGGTAGATTGGTAAATTGGTCAACTGGTAACTGGTCAACTGGTAACTGGTCGCTTGTTCGCAGATTCGCTTGATCGCTTGATCGCTTTATCGCCGATTCCTCACCATGCCCATCTTCGACATTACGCTTACAATCTCCAACGACTTGCCGGTGTGGCCGGGTGATCCGGCCGTCAACTTCTATCGCGTGGCCGACGTGAATAACGGCGATGTGTGTACGTTGTCCCGGCTGGAAACTGGCTCGCATATCGGCACACACCTCGATGCGCCGCTGCACTTCGTCAAGGGCGGCCGCACCGTCGATCAACTCGATCTGACTGTGTTGATTGGTCCGTGTGTGGTGGTGTATGTGCCCGACGCGACAGTGATCAATGCCGCTCTGCTTGACACCCTCGACATCCCGGCAGACACGCGGCGCTTGCTCTTCCGCACGCGCAATTCCGAAATCTGGGCGCGCGGCGATAACGTCTGTCACACCGATTACGTCGGGATCGATCCATCGGGCGCGGCATGGCTCGTCGAGCGTGGTGTCCAACTGGTGGGCGTGGACTATATGTCCGTCGCGCCCTTCGCGGATACGATCGTGCCACACGAGATTTTGCTGGGCGCAGGCATTATCGCCGTGGAGAATTTGAACCTCAGCGGGATTGAACCGGGGAACTATCAACTGATCTGTTTGCCGTTGAAGTTGAAGGGCGGCGACGGCGCGCCGGTGCGGGCCATTCTAATAAGTAACGAGTGACGAGTAATCGTTCTTTACTCGTTACTCGTCACTCATCACTTGTCATTCTTCGTTTTTTCGTCGTTCATCGCCTCGCTGATGTGCTCTCGCAGTTGCTCCGCCATTCCGATCAACTCCTTCATTTGCGTCGCCAACTCATCATCCGGCGCTTCGTCCTGAGCCGCGTACAGATTCATCAGCATGCTGTTCATCGATTCGTTCATCGCGTTGAAGACTTGATCGGCCGTCATGTGCTGCGGATCGATGCCCCAGGCAGACAGCCGTGCCTCAGTCAGACGCTGCAACTCCGCTTCATCCGCATCTTCCTGCTGGCAGTAAGTTCGATAGAGCTCTTCCAGGGCATCCGGTTCTGTGGGCAGCGGATCGGGCAGTTGCATGTCGGCCTCCAGCACGAGATGAGGCATTATAGCACGCGGGATGCAAGATGCAGGATGCAAGATGCAAGATGCGTAATGCGTACTACGTAATCCGTGATGCGTGAATGCCGTTTTACGCAGTACGCTTTACGCAGTACAGTTCAGTCATCACTCGTCACTCATCACATGATATAATCGCCTCGCTGTGCATTGAGCATTATGCATTGTGCATTATGCATTCATCATTGGAGGCACTATGGCCTGGCCCGGCGTCATCGCCGCTTACCGTCCCCTACTCAACGTCGCCAACATCGAACCGATTACAATGCTGGAAGGCGACACACCATTGATTCCCCTGCCCCGCCTGGCGCATGAGTTGATGTTGTTCAACGCCAATCTGCGCGCCAAGTTCGAAGGGCTGAATCCTACCGGCTCGTTCAAAGATCGCGGCATGACGGCCGCCATGACGCAAGCCGTGGCCGATGGCGCGCGGGCCGTCATCTGCGCCAGCACCGGCAACACGGCCGCCAGCGCGGCGGCGTACGCGGCCCGCGCCGGCCTGAAGTGCGTGGTGCTGATTCCGCAGGGCAAAGTGGCCGCGGGCAAACTGGCCGGAGCGATTGCCTACGGCTCGCAGGTGATCCAGAGTCAAGGCTCGTTTGACGATGGCCTGCGCTTGGTGCGCGAGATTTCGGCCACCGGCCGGATCATGCTCGTCAACTCGATCAATCCGTATCGCATCGAGGGGCAGAAAACGGCCGCGTTTGAAATCTGCGATGCGCTGGGCGCCGCGCCCGATTGGCTGTGCCTGCCCGTCGGCAATGCCGGTAACATCACGGCGTACTGGGCGGGCTTCAAGCAATATCAGCAGATCGGCAAAGCCACTACGTTGCCGCGCATGTTAGGTGCCCAGGCTGAAGGCTCCGCACCACTCGTCATCGGCCACGCCGTCGATAACCCGGAGACCATCGCTACCGCGATTCGCATTGGCCGACCCGCGCGCGGCGAAGAGGCGCTGCTGGCCGCCGAAGAATCTCACGGCCGCATCCTGGCCGTCAGCGACGACGAAATCCTCGACGCGCAACGGCTGCTGGCCCAACTCGAAGGCGTGTGGGTGGAACCGGCCTCGGCGGCGAGTGTGGCCGGCTTGCGCAAGGCGATCCTGCAAAACAAGCACGCCTATGAAGGCAAACGCATCGTGTGCGTGCTGACCGGTCACGGCCTCAAAGACCCGACCGTCATCACCGAGCGTATGCCCAAACCGCTGGAAATTGAGGCGGAAATGGGTGCGCTGGAAGCGGCAATGACAAATGAAAAATGAACAATGACAAAAGCGTGCTGCGTGGGGTGTGTTGGTCATTTGTCATTGTTAATTGATCATTGTTAATTATGAAAGTCCTCGTCCCTGCCACCACCGCCAACCTCGGCCCCGGCTTCGATTGCCTGGGCATGGCGCTGGCCCTGTATCAAGAGATCGAGTTGACGGAGATTCCGCACGGGCTGGAGATCGTCATCGACGGCGAAGGCGCGGCGGAACTGTCGCACGACGCCAACAACTTGATCTTGCGCTCGGCGCAGCGCGTGTTCGATCGGGTGGGGTACCAACCCACAGGGCTGTGCCTACGCTCGATCAATCGCATCCCCATGATGGGCGGCCTGGGATCAAGTTCAGCCGCCATCGTCGGCGGACTCGTCGCCGCCAACGCTTTGACCCATTACCCGTTGACCAATCCCCAGTTACTCGATCTCGCCATCGAAATCGAAGGCCATCCCGATAACGTCGCGCCCGCGCTGTTGGGCGGCCTGGTCATCGTAGCGGCGGATGATAACGGCCCGATCGTCGATCGCGTGGACGTGCCCGATCTAACCGTGGTCGTCATCAACCCCGATCTGCGCGTGGCAACGAAGACGGCCCGCCGCATTTTGCCGGCGCAGATTCCGCGCGCCGATGCGATCTTCAACGCGGGCCGCGTGGCGCTGGTGACGCTGGCCCTGTCGCGCGGCGACCTGAATCTGTTGGGGCGCGCCATGGACGATCGGCTGCATCAGCCGCTGCGCAAGTTCTTGATCATCGGCTACGACATGGTGTTGGCAGCGGCCAAAAGTGCGGGGGCGGCGGCGGTCGCCATCAGCGGCTCTGGCCCCAGCCTGATCGCCTTCGCGCACGATCGGCATGCGGAGATTGCTGAGGCGATGACGCAGGCGTTTGCGGCCAATGCCATCGACTCGCGCACGTGGATTTTGAAGGTCGATCGGATGGGAGCGAGGGTCGTTTCTTGACGCACTGCATGGCACGGGCTATACTTTTCTTAGAGTAACATGTCGGGCGGGCGCACACCCGCCCGATGTTCGTCTGAGAACCGCGCCGTCGGCGCGCGGGGTGAGAGTCGACCGAGGTCTTATGCAACAACCTGAATCAAAGCGAGAAAACCCACTCAAGAGTACCGATCAGTTTCGCCGCCTGCTGGCGTTTGTCAGGCCCTATCGCGGCCGGTTGATCATCGCGTTGATCGCCGTCGTCATCGGCAGCGTGTTGAGTCTGGCCGGGCCGTACATGCTGCAATTCCTCATCGATGCCGTGTTCAAGCAGAGCGACGGCGCGCTGCTGAATCAGATCACGGTGGTGCTGGTGGGCGTGTTCGCCGCGCAGAGCGTCTTCTACTTCATCCGCGCATATCAGCTGCAATTCATCGGCGAGCGCGTCATGGCCGATCTGCGGCTGCGGCTGTTCGCGCAGTTGCAAAGCCTGTCGCTGAGTTTCTTCAACGAGCGCCGCACGGGCGAACTGGTCAGCCGCCTGACCAACGACGTCTCGACGGTGCGCGTCCTGATGACCAGCGACATTTCGACGGCTATCTCGCAAGTGCTGACGTTCGTCGGCGCGTTGATCTTGATCGTGTTGACCAACTGGCGCTTGACGCTGTTTATGCTGGCGCTGGTGCCGCTGGTCGTCATCGTGGCGCTGCTGTTTGGCCGGCGCTTGCGCAAGCTGTCGGGCGCGGTGCAGGATCAACTCGCCGGCGCGACCACCGTGGTGGAAGAAGCCATCAGCGGCGTGCGCGTGGTGCAGTCGTTCACGCGCGAGCCGTATGAGATCGGCCGCTTCCGCGACAGCATCGAGCGCACGTTCACACTCGCCATGCAGCGCATTCGCCTGTCGGCGGTGTTCGGGCCGCTGGCCTCGTTCATGGGCTTTGCCGCGGTCGTGTCGGTGTTCTGGTTCGGCGGGCACGAGGTACTGAATCAGAATTTGTCGCCGGGCCAACTGGTGATGTTCTTGATCCTGACGATGACGATCGCCGGATCGATCGGCCAGTTCAGCAGTCTGTGGACGGGCCTGCAGGAAGCGCTGGGCGCGACAAAGCGGCTGTTTGAGATTCTGGATACGCCGCCAGAGATTGCCGATGCGCCCGGCGCGCGCCCCCTGTCCCGCGTCGCCGGTCATATCCAACTCGATGGCGTATCATTTGCCTACAGGGACAACGAGCAAGTTCACACGCTGCACGCTGTTTCGATGGAAGTAAAACCCGGCGAAGTGCTGGCGCTGGTCGG
>JACRBO010000561.1 GCA_016219235.1 Chloroflexota bacterium | reverse complement strand
CTGCTGCCATTCGTCGCGATAGCAGATTCGTGAAAACCCGCCTGCTCAAAGATCGACGGTGCACCCATAAACCGATAACTCTGATCGGGTTCGACCGGATAGCCTTCGATAATGCGCGCGCCTTGCGATCGGGCGTAGGCCACCGCGGCGTTAAGCAGTTGCAGCGAGACGCCTTGCCCCTGCATTGAACGCTTCACGAAAAAGCACGCCACCGACCACACGGGTGCATCGTCAAGGCGCTTCAATACTCTGGATTTCTCCAAACGCGGATAAGTCTCGCGCGGCGCGATGGAACACCAGCCGATCGGCTCGCCGTCCTGATAGGCCAGGACGCCCGTCGGCGTGCCCGCATCAACCAAGGACTGCAGCGCACTCCGACGACCAACCGCATTCAGCTGTTGATACTCTTTGCTCGTCAAGCGCCACGTCATGCACCAACAGTAACCGGGATTGCCGTGATGGTCAAACAGCGCCACCAGATCCGGCCACCGCTCGGGCGTAAGCGGGTGAAACTCAAGGGACAGCATGGCAAGTTGGCTAGAGCGCATTGATGATCCCATCGGCGACCGCCGCCGAATCGACTAGCATGTGAAAGTGTCCAGCGTTGATCTCGCGCACCGGCCAGCCAGATTGCCGGGCCTGCTGCGCATCCCACGTGTACGGCGCACTCAATTTGAGATAAACGCACGGCGCATCGGGCCAGCCGTCAAAAGCCGGGATCGGCTCGGTAAAGAACGGCAGCGATCGGGGCCGCAGGTCGGCCACCAACTGCCGCCGCACAGCCTCATCTGGAATGATGGCTCGCAAATCGTCAGTGGTCCAATCGGGAAAACGACCGCCCTGTAAAAGCGACTGATGAAATTCATCCGCCCAGGCTTGATCCTGCAACTTCATCAACTCCAACCGGCTCAATCCGTCACGCGGCAGCCCGGCGTCGACAAACACATACGCGCGAATTGAATGCGGCAGCGCTTGACGGATGACAGGCAGCAGCGGCCCGGCACCGCTGTGCGCGACCAATACGATGCGTCGATCGCGCGGAACCTGCGCCAGACCCTCCGCCACCGATCGGGCGTGCTGCTGCCAGTAGGGCTGAGTCGATCCCGGCCGATCGATGAGCTCAGGCACAAGCGCATCGATGTGGCGCTTCAGCAGTTCGTCGCGGACCAACTGCCAGGTGAACGGTCCAACCAGCGGACTGTGGATCAATGCAAAAGTGAGGGAGTCATCCATACGGATTGACCACGCGTGACGCAGCCGTTTGCTTAGAACCTGAAATGGATAAAGATCCGGGGGTGGTTGTTGTCGTCCTTCTCAACCCGATGATACAGCTGGCGAATGTGACCCTGATTCAGGAAGCGCAGCACCTTTTTTTTGAGCTGCCCGCTGCCTTTGCCGGGAATGATCTCGACCAGTTCAATCTTTTTCGAAATCGCTTCCTGCACGATGCGATTGAGTTCGGCGTCGATCTCGCCGCCGCGATTGTAGATGTCGTGTAAATCGAGCTTGAGTTTAGCCATTAGCGGGTGCTCACTTCGAGACTCTCCCCGAAAACATGGAGTAGGTGAAGAATGCGTAGTATTCAGGCAGGTTGAGGATGCAGTCCGGCGATTCTGCCCGGCACAACCGCCGGTGCTCCAACCTGTCCAACTCTGCGGCAGCCGACTCGTTCCACAGCATCTCAAACAGCGAGATCAGGGCTGTTCGATACTCGATGCTGAGCGGGGCTTGAATGTCGCTCACAAACGTCCGTGCAACGACGTCCATCAAACCCGCCTCTGAGAACCAGCGGAGGGCGCGCAGGTAATACAACTCCGGGCTTCTGCCCTGAAAAAACGGCGCATAGGCTGAACAGGTGGCGTTGAGCCGCGCCTCCAGCATAGTGTACCCGGGCAACAATTGCTGGGACGTCCACGCCGAAATGGCGACACGCCCGCCCGGCCGCACCACACGCGTGATCTCTTTCAACACCGGCAGCAGATCGCCCGCCGGATAGCCCACACAATCGACACTCCACGCCCAATCGAACGAATTGTCCGGGAAGGGCAGGCTGCGCATGTCGCCTTCTCGAAAGGTGATCCGATCCGCGCCGACCAGTGACCTGACCCGATTTTGAGCGTAGGCCAATAGTTCCGGCGAAATGTCCAGACCCGTGACGCAGCCATCGGGACTCGTCGCCTCCGCCAGCAGCGAGGTCTGAAGACCGATCCCGCAGCCGATGTCGAGACCCTGGCTGCCCGGCGGGAATTGCAGGGCAGCCACGATCGATCGCAAGATGGGTTCGCGCAGGGGATTCGCCCCTTCGAGGCTTTTGATCTGGGCGTCGATGAACGTGGATCGATCGGAGGTGGTTGGCATGTGTCCGCCTATCGAGAAGGTGAGGTATACGCCGCGCTGATTGCGCGCGCAATCAGCGCGGCGGCTCTCGCATCGCTTGCGACGCCAGACGCGCCAGTAGTTGACGCGGCGCCAGGCGGGTTCCCCACGCCAGCAGCGCATTGAGCCGGCCCGCCACCACGCTGGAACGACCCCGCAGCATGGCTTCGAGTCCAATGCGGGCTACCGTGCTGCTGTCCATCATGGTCAGCCGTTGATAAGCCGTCATTCGTTGGCCGGCTACGTCGAAGAACTCTGTCCGCGTCGGTCCCGGACACAGAACCGTGCACTGCACGCCGGTCTGCCGCAGCTCATAATGCAGCGCTTCGCCCAGGCTCAATACGTAGCTTTTGGCCGCCGAATAAACCGCGTAGGTCGGAGTGGGCTGGAAAGCGCCAATCGATGCCACGAGCAGGAGATAGCCGCTCCGGCGCTTCACCATATCCGCTGCGAAGAGGCGCGTGAGCTGCGTGAGTGCGACGATGTCGAGCGTCAACATTTGCCGCAGACTCTCCCATGGCGCCGCCGTAAACTCGCCATATAGACCCAGACCCGCATTATTGACCAGCACGTCGATGGGGTGGCCCAGGCGGTCGAGTTGGTCGTAGAGGCGCTGCGGCGCATCGGCCTCGACCAGATCCATCGTTATGCAGTCGATGGCTGTTGCATGGCGAGTTGCGATCTCCTGCTGCAATTCGCGCAGACGTTCGGCCCGGCGCGCCACCAGAACCAATTGACAACCACGGGCCGCCAGTTGCCGGGCAAAGTCAGCGCCCAGACCGCTCGACGCACCCGTAATCAGTGCGGTTTTGCCGTGAAGGGTGTCCATCATCGCGTCTAGCCTCCAGATGAGATTTCCCCCGCCCGATTGCCAGTATCTGCCGGTGATCCTCTCAGTCAGCCTGAAGATCATTTCGCTGGATGAGATCCCAGCGATTCCCATACAGGTCTTCAAAGACAGCCACCGTCCCATAAACCTCGGTCTTCGGTTCTCGAACAAAGTGGATGCCAAGCGCCAGCATCTCGTTATAATCGCGCCAGAAGTCATCGGTGCTGAGGAAGAGGAACACGCGCCCGCCTGCCTGGTTGCCGATGAAGGCCGCCTGCTCCGGCGTTGAGGCACGAGCCAACAACAGGCTGGTGCCGCTTGAACCCGGCGGCGACACGACCACCCAGCGCTTGTCCTGTTCAGGCTGATAGGTATCTTCGACCAGCGTAAAGTGGAGTTTATGGCAGTAGAAGTCGATCGCTTCGTCGTAGTCTCGAACTACCAGGGCGATGTGAATGATGGCTTGTTGCATAGTCACAGTGTGCCGTTTGTAGCCATCGGCTCAAAGCCGACGGCTACCGCTGGAAAGTCCGCGACGCGGACTTGACATTCCTGGCCGTCGGTTTCTAACCGATGGCCTATCCCCGCCCACAAACATCGACTTCCGAAATCAACCTGGATTTCGGAAGTCGTTTTCATTTCCACAGATGCTACCCCTACTCCCGCACTACGCCACTACCCTACTATCTATCCCCCGCTAGTGCCCGCACCGTCACCACCAACTCCTCGATCTGATGCGCCACGCGCGGATCGCCCAGCCGCGCATTCAAATGCTGCAACGACCCCAATCGGAACTGCACCCGGTCGTACTCCGCGCTCACCTTGATCAATTCCTTGCGCAAGTCCAGCGTCGTCTGCTCCGTCACGATCTCCAACCGCCCCGCCGTCCGCTCGATCTTCTCGAACAGCATATTCGTCAGCAATTCCTGCGCCAGCCGCGAGCGTTCCTCGTCCAGCCGCACATATTCTTCATACAGCGTCTCGATCTGCGACGCGATCAGGTCGATGGCGTTCAGGCGCAGCGGATGACCGGGGACAACTAGATCAGCGCCGGGGCGAGTATTCAACGCCATGCCGGAGCCGCTGTCGGGCTGTGATGATTTTGTCGGGGTGGGGATATTCTCGATCGGGGGCACAACCTGATCGGACTCAGCAGCGGCAAACGCCGCAATACCATCAAAGCCCGATCGTTCCGGCGCCGTCGTTCGCGGCCGCATCGGAGACAGCGGCATGGGCGTAGTTCGCGAGGGTACCGGTTCGGGGCGGCCCGGTGCGGCAGGTTGATCATCCGCGGTGGGATTCGTCATCGCTTCGGCTGCCGTCTCCGCCGCCATCTCTGGCGCGTCCGCATTCGCCGTGCCTTCGGCCTGAGGTGTCTCGCCTTGCGATGTGTCGCCCGGCGTGCCCCCCTGCGACAGCACCCAGGCCAGCGCCACCGCGCCAAACACGGCGACTACGATGCTGGTGATGATGATGATTTCCATCGCGTTCCCTGCCTTCTCCGCTATCCCCTGGCAACCGCTACCCCTCAAGCATAGCCCACGCGCACCCACAAGTCAAGCCAAATTTCCCAATCACCAACTCGTCCCGTATACCAATTTACCAATTTACCAACTTACCAATTTACCACTCCACTACATCCTGAACACGCCATACTCCGTCTTCTCGATGGGCGCATTCAACGCCGCACTCAACGCCAACCCGATGACCCGGCGTGTCTCGATCGGGTCCAGAATCCCGTCGTCCCACAGCCGCGCCGTCGAATAATACGGGCTGCCTTCACGCTCATATTTCTCCAAAATCGGTTGCTTGAATTCTGCTTGCTGTTGCTCATTAAGCAGCGTTTGCTTCGCGCGCGCCAGTTGTTCCTGCTTCACCGTCAACAGCACATTCGCCGCCTGTTCGCCGCCCATCACACTGATGCGGGCATTCGGCCACATCCACAACAGGCGCGGCCCGTACGCGCGCCCGCACATCCCGTAATTGCCCGCGCCAAACGACCCGCCGATGATGACCGTCAACTTGGGCACGTTCGCGTTCGCCACCGCATGCACCATCTTCGCGCCGTCTTTGGCGATGCCGCCCGCCTCGTATGTTCGACCGACCATGAAGCCCGTGATATTCTGCAAAAACAACAGCGGAATCCCGCGCGCCGTGCACAACTCGAT
>JACRBO010000547.1 GCA_016219235.1 Chloroflexota bacterium | reverse complement strand
TCTCTGCGGATTGCCAAATCCGCAGGCTGACCGCTGGATTTGACAATCCAGTGGGAGCAACCCGTAAATCAAACAATCAAACAGGGATTTGCCCTTGGGTCAAAACGAGATTGCTTCGCTCGCCTTGCCTGCCGCTAAGCGGCGGAGGCGCGCTGGGCGTCGCTCGCAATGACGTTGCGAAAGGTTAGTGGTAAACTAACTGCACTCAACGGCCGACTAGCCCTCGGCCAGACACCGGCCTGTCGGAGGCAACGTGACTAAGGCTGGCACTCGCATCATCCGCACACCCGATCAACGGTTGCGAGTATTCGTCAGTTCAACCTTGCAGGAACTCGCCACGGAGCGCGCGGCCGCCCGTGAAGCGATCGAGCGGCTGCGCTTTGCGCCGGTGATGTTTGAACTGGGCGCACGCCCGCATCCGCCCAAAGACCTGTATCGCGCCTACCTCGATCAAAGCCACGTCTTCATCGGCATTTACTGGCAGAAGTACGGCTGGGTCGCGCCCGATATGACCGTCAGCGGCCTCGAAGACGAATATCTTCGAGCCGACGATAAGCCCAAGTTGATCTATATCAAGAACCCCGCGCCCGAGCGCGAGCCGCGCCTCAAAGGTCTGCTCGATCGCATCAAGAACGACGAGGTGTCTTACAAATACTTTGCCACCGTCGATGAACTGCGCGACTCGATCGAGAACGATCTGGCGATGTTGCTGAGCGAGAGTTTTGAGGCGGTGAATGAGCCGGCCGTCAGTGCGAACACGCAGGTGTTCCCGCGCCTGTCGCCCGAACGACCCCGCCACAATTTGCCGCAGCCGCCCACCACCCTCATCGGCCGCGACGCCGAACTGGCCGCGCTGCGTGAACTGCTGCCGCGCGACGATGTGTCGCTGGTGACGCTGCTGGGGCCGGGGGGCACGGGTAAGAGCCGCCTGGCGCTGCAAGTCGCTCTGGAATCGCTGGAGGTGTTTGAGGACGGCGTGTATCAGGTGTCGCTGGCCGCCCTCACCGATCACACCATGGTGGCGGTCGCGATGGCGACGACGCTGGACTTGCACGAGACGACGAACGGCCGCCCGCTGATCGAAACGCTGGTCGCTTTCCTCAGGGACAAGCATCTGCTGCTGCTGCTGGACAACTTCGAGCAGGTCATCGACGCCGCGTCATTGGTGGCCGATCTCCTGCAAGCCTGCGCGCGTCTGACGCTGCTGGTGACCAGCCGCGTGCCGCTGCGGGTGCGCGGCGAGCGCGAGTTTGCGGTGCAGCCACTAGAATTACCCCCCCTCTTATCCCCCCCGAATTTCAGGGGGGAGGAGTCGCCCCCCACCTCTCCCCTGCGTAGCGGGGGAGACCGAGAGGGGGCCGATTGGGAGAAGTACGCCGCGATTCAACTCTTTGTGCAGCGGGCGCGCGATGTGCGACCCAACTTTGCCCTGACGGCCGAGAATGCCGCCGCCGTCGCCGAGATTTGTCGGCGGCTCGACGGGCTGCCCCTCGCGATCGAGTTGGCGGCCGCCCGCACGCGGCTGCTCACGCCGGCCGCGTTGCTCAAGCGTCTGACCATCAGTCTGGATGTGCTGGGGCAGGGCGCGCGCGATCTGCCGGAGCGCCAGCAAACGCTGCACAACGCCATCACGTGGAGTTATAACCTGCTCGATCCGGTGCGGCAGCGGCTGTTCCGGCGGCTGGCCGTGTTCGTGAGCGGCTGGACCTTCGAGGCGGCTGAAGTCGTCTGCAACGCCGACGGCGCGATCGATGGTGATATGTTCGATCACATGGTGATGCTGGTCGATAACAGTTTGATCAAACGCAGTGACACCGCCGATGACGAGCATCGGGCCGCTGGCGAACCGCGCTTTAGCCTGCTGCAGACCATGCGCGATTATGCGCTGACCAGTTTAAGCGAAGGCAGTGAAGAGACGGACCTGCATCGACGGCACGCCGAATATTTTCTGAGCGTGGCGATCGAGGGGGACCGGCAGCTGCGCGGGGCCGATCAGCTGGCGTGGCTTGATCGGCTGGAGATGGAGCGCGATACTGTCCGCGCGGCGTACGCGTGGTTTTTGGCGCAGCCCGATCGCATCGACGACGCGGTGCAGTTATCGACGGCGCTGGGCTGGTTCTGGTACGTGCGTGGTCGCTGGTCGGAGGGGCGGCAGTGGTTCGATGAGGCGCTGACGCGGCAGGCTCAGGCGCAGTCAACGCGGCAGCGTGCCGCGCAATCGCGCGCTCCGGCATTGACGATGGCCGGCTTGCTTACCGCGTATCAGGGCGATTCGGCCTGCGCGCGCACGTATCTAAACGAAAGTGTGGACTTGAACCGGGCGGCCCACGATGCGCGGCAGTTGGCGTATGCGCTGGCCGTGCTGAGTCTGGAGACGCAGTGGCGCGAGAGTTCGGCGGCAGCGCGCCCCATCGCCGCCGAGAGCCTGGACCTGTTTCGCCAGGTGAACGATCGGTGGGGGTTGGCCTACGCGCTGTATCTGGACGGCATGGCGGCGTTCTGGCAGGGCGAGTATGCGCTGACGCGCGAGCGCTATCAAGACAGCCTGGCCCTGTTCCGGGCCGAGGGCGATCGGTGGCACGCGGCTGCCCCGCTGGGCCGATTGGGCGATCTGGCCTATCGGGTGGGCGACTATGCGGCGGCGCAGACGGCGTATCTGGAGAGCCTGGCCCTGTGCCGCGAGCACAACGATCAGCCCGGCATCGTCGGCGCGCTGCATACGCTGGGCGATGTGGCGCGGGCGCGCGGCGAGTGGTCGCAGGCGGCGGCGTATTATCAGGACAGCCTGAACGGGCACGTGCAGTTGGGCGACAAGCATGGCACGGCCTGGGCGCACTACGGGCTGGCCGTCATCGCCTACCGGGAGGGCGATTTTGCGCAGGCCACGCTGCGGCTGCAAACCTGTCTGACGCTGTTGTCCGAGGTGGGCGACAGCGGCGGCCTGCCGTGGGCGCTGCAAACGCTGGGCTATGTGAAACTGGCGCAAGGCCAGGTGCGCGGCGCGGCGCTGGACTTTGAAGTGGCGCTGCAACTGGCGCAACCGCTCGAACATGGCGTGACGATGGCGATGTGCCTGCCGGGGCTGGCGCTGGTCTCGATCGGTCTTCAGCAGCCCGATCGCGCCGCGCGCCTCATCGGAGCCGCCGAAGGGCAGCGGGCCGATCTGAAGGAGATGGGTTCGGCGGCAGACGTGGCGGAGTTCGATCGCGTGCTGGCGCAGGCTGCGGCGCAGTTGGCTGCGGCGCAAATCGATCTGGCGGCGTGGGCGGAGGTCATCGCGCAGGGGCGGGCGATGACGCGGGCGGAGGCGGTGGCGCTGGCGCTGGCGAATAGCGAATCAGCGAGTCAGCGATAAAGCGAACTGGTGAATCGCGTGGCGGTAGGGACGAAGCACACCGTCCCCGTAGCGCAACGGAGTGGGATTTGCACACGAAGTCAGCCTTCGCGACTGGAATCGATGACAATTGCTTCGCCTCTACTTTGGTGATGATTCGTCGGAATACGAGATGGTGGGCGGCAAGCGCATCAGCGAGCGCAAACCGCCGGTGCGCAAGCCGAAGACGGCGTAGGCTCGATAATTGGCAGCACCTGACCTGCACAGGCTTTATATCGGGAAAAGACTGCTGATAGAATGGCCTGTGCAGGTGGTACGCAGGGAAGAAAGTCGAGCCAGAGGTAAATAGACCGGAATGCATTCCGGTTATATCGTTGTTGGGCGGCTAACTCTCAGCGCTGTCTGCAATCACTCTATAATTGATGAAGCAATTCTTTTGGCCGTTATGCTGTGTAATTGTCTGGGGCTTAAGCGCTTGCCAAGCGTCTACCTGTATGGTTCCTCCTCTTAAGTCCAGAGAAGAGTTATTTCGCGTCACCCCACTGATCTCGTCAACTGTAACTCTCTATCAATATTGGTCGCCAAGTGGACAGCACTTTACCATTGACGGTGAACAAGATGGGCAATACCATGGTATGACGACGTTCAGCACGATATATACTGCGAAGCAAGACAAAAGTGCGGTAATACATTTTAGTTACAAATGGGGTGGAATCCGTGGCTGGACGACTGATGGCCGATATGCTTTGTTTGGCTCGGGCGATCAATATGGCAATTCTGCTGCTTATGCCTTTGATACCCGAGAGTGGGCGGAGCTTGGCCTAGGGTTCAGTAGTAGATACAATTGCGGTATTGGTAGCGCATGCCGACAAGGCATCGTTACAATTGCACCTAAAACATCTCGCCTCGTGCTTGGAGATGGAAACTTGGTTAATTTGACCGATTTGTCTCACACGAATGTTATCAGTGACATTGGCCGAAATTCCATTGGTCTCGCGGCTTGGTCACCAGATGAAAGCTATGTGATCTTTACAGCTTATCAATACAAAGATGATCATACCAATGACTTTGCACTGTTTTTGGCGAAGGGTGACGGTACCCAAGTCAGGCAATTATCTTCAATGGAAACGTCTGCGAACTCTATTGGCTGGGGAATTGGTGGACAATGTGCGTCGATCACAACCGACAAAGAAAT
>JACRBO010000542.1 GCA_016219235.1 Chloroflexota bacterium | reverse complement strand
TGGGCAGTTATCGCGTGGGCATCGATGTGCAGCAAACGGTGTTCGTGCCGAGGCCGGTGTTTGGGGACAAAACCGCGCCCGCCGAGCAAGCGTCGAGTCTGCGCGTTGAGGCGCTGGTGCGCGATGCCTCTCACGCGCGTCTGTCGCTGACCGACGGTTCGTTCAAAGGCCGTCAACCCCAAACCGATCTGTCCGCTTCCAATTCAAAAGAGATGTTGATCGCCGACGGCAACGTGTTTGAGCGCGTGGCCGATCAGTGGATCAATCTCAACGACTTCGCATCAACGCCGGGACTGACCGGCGACGGCCTGATGATGCTGTCGGTGGCAAAGAATATTCAGCGACTTGATCCGGCTGAAACGCTGGGCGGCAGTTTCGAGCGCGTGGCCTTCACGCTGGACAGCCGCGATGTGCTGGCCTTCATGCTGCAGCAGCAGGGCCAACTCGACGAGAAGACGTGGACCATGTTGATGGTCAACGGCCTGCAATACGGCGGCGCCGGCGAGTTGTGGATCGCGCCGACGGGTCTGCCCGAACGCCTCAAACTCGATCTGGCGTTTCAACGCGGGGGCCGAGAGGGCTTCAATGCGCACGCCATCAGCACCGCATCATATTCCTCCTTTGGCGAGCAATTCCCCGCCTCGCAGTTCGATCCGAATCTGACGCCGCTGACGCAGACGCCCGCTGCGCCGATCGATCCGAAGGCGGTGCCGCTCGCGTCGTCGCTGCCGAATACAATCGGGCTGGCGTTGCTGAGTTTGTCGATCGTGGCCTTGAGCGGATTCTTGATCACGCGTTCACGGGTGAGTCGCAAGTTGAATGCCACCATTGTGAGTGTGTTGATCGTGGGCATGATCGCGCCGAGCACGGTCTATGCCGCCGCGCCCGATCAAGCGTTAGGGGTTGAGGAACAATCGAGTGAGCCGAGCGCGCTGGATAAGATGTTGATCAATGCGCGGCAATTGGGTCAGCGTCAGCAAGAGAAGATCGCGCAGGCCGCCACCGATCTGATCGAGTTTCAAGACGAAGACGGCGATACACTGCCCAATGGCTATGAATTGAAGTTGGGCACGAATCCCTTTGCGAAAGACAGCGACCTGGACGGACTTGATGACGCGGAAGAAGTGCTGGGCCACGACTGCACATATGGTCAAAGCATCCAGCAAGTCGAGACCGATCCGCTGAACCCCGACAGCAACAGCGACGGCATCCGCGACGGCGACGAATTCGATCACGGCGTGTGCCGTTTCACCGACAGCCAGCCGCGGCCCTATGCATGGTCGGACGACAACGACAGTGACAACGTGCCGGACTCGCTGGATATGTCACCCTTCTCCAAGTCCGACGAGTTGGGCGGCAAGCGCAACACCACCGACGACGCGTACACCACGCGCATCGACGGCGCGAACATGACGTTCGAGATGCTGGACGGCAACTACCTCGGCGCGCCGCGCGAAGTGTATTACTACGAAGTGCAAGTGCGGCCGCTGGAATCCGTGCATCTGCAATATGCCTATAAATCCGCGTTGGAATGGCCGCAAGACGACCAGGGCATGATTCAAAACAACACCATCAGCGGCACGAGCGGTCTGCTGCAAATCGCGCCGTTCCTGCAAGTGACGATCGATGCCAGCGACTTGCCCAGTGTGCTGGCGATGACGAGCTACGGCATCAGCGCCACGCAGACCGGCAACGGTTCGTATCAGATGATTTTGCCGCTGGTGCCGGTGGAGCGCGGCGGCAGAGTGTATGCGCTGCAAGCCAAGGTCTATCAGGATCGCGCCAGCCTTGATAACACGATTCGCTGGCGCGATATGCGCCTGAAGTGGGCGGTGCAGGGCGATGTGCTGCGCCCCGCCGATGACGGCTCCGGCCAGATGGTGCCGAGTTCCACGGGCAACTATGGCCTGATCATCTATGACGAAGGGTACATGATCACCGGCGTGCGCGTGTCGCGGCAGGCAGGCGCGTCGGCGATTGTAGCGGGCGCGTCTCCCACGCCGGGGCAGCGCTTTGACGCCGGACCGATTGCATTACTGCGCGCCGGACTTGAAGCGCAATATCTGAGCGGACGTTTGAGCCTGACCGATGTGTACACGCGCTTCAACGTGGGCAACACGGCCACCATCACCGAGCACTGGGGCATCACGCACACCTATCGCGTTTCGCAGCCGCAGAATTATCAGCATCTGGATCAGATGCTGCTGAACGTCAATGTCACGACGACGCGCAGCATCCTCAATAGTCTGTATCCCAGCCACAACGTCTCACCCACGTTGATCATCGCCACCGAGCAGCGCACGGCTACGCTGAATGTGGACGAGTTGACCGATGTCAACTTCAACGACTTGACGATGAATCTGTGCGTCAAGCAATTGGCGACCAGCCGCTCGTTGAAGTTAGCGACGTACAAATTCGATCCGACGGCGGGTAGTTTGCTCGTTGCGTCTTTGCCTCACCCCCCACCCCCCTCTCCCGAAATCCAACAGCCGATTTCGGGAGAGGGGGAGCGACCGCTCCCCTCTCCTGACGATGGCACGCGAAGCGTCATCGGGAGAGGGGGCGCGCAAGCGCGTGGGGGTGAGGCTCCTTTCGTGCCGATGGCCGGCGACTGGACGGCGCTGGGCCTCGACGAAATCTTGAAGGATGTCCAGAAGCAGTTCGATGAAATTTACGGCCAGATCGAGCAATACTACAACGATGCGCTGACCGTGCTGGAGATGGCGACGACGGTGTGGCATCAGGGGCAGACCGTCATGCAGTCGATCGGCGATCTGAACCTGACGGACATCACCGACGCGTTGAGCGATCCCAATTTCTACGCGGACATCCTGAAGCTGCTGGACAAATACGGCCTACTCAATGGCCTACCCGCCGAGTTCAGACAGGTCGTTGATTTCCTGCTCGGCGTGCTGGAATATCCGGGCGGGCCAGGCAAATGGCTGGAAGATCAATGGAACACCGTCGTCGGTTACGCCGAAGACGTGGTCGGCGGCTTCAAGGATTTCTTTGCGGGCGACGTGTCCATCACGCCCGCGTCGCTGATCGAGTTCACGCAGACGGCCATCAACGTGCTGACGTGGCTGGCGTCGATCATCGATCTGGACTTCCTCGGCGACGTGATCAAGGTGCTGTATCGCCTGCTGGAAATTTTCAAGAAGATTCAGGAACTGTGGAACACCATCCAGATTCTGGTGACGAAGGGCACACAGGTCGTCAGCGAGGTGCTGAAAGCGGTGACGGGCGAACTGGCTTCGCTCAGCGGCAACCTCGCGTTTGTGGGGTTGATCATCACCGTGTTTGCATCGCTGTTCAGCATGTTCATGCAGATCGCCACGGGGAATCTGAGTGTGCTGGGCGTCATCGGCGTGGTGCTCAAAGCGATCTTTGAGATTGCGCTCGCGATCGTGTTGTTTGTGGTCGCTACCATCTTCCCCATCGGCACGCTCGTCGCCATCGCCATCGCCATCGTCAAACTGGTGACGGGTTTCCTCAAAGACTACTTCGGCAAGGTGGGCGAAGTGATCGCCGCCTTCCTCGATCCGATCGGCGCGTTCCTCGACGCCGTGAACCCCGATCCAGAGCCGCTGGTGTCCATCCTCGGTTCGCCGCAGGTGGGGCCGATGCAGTTCCGATCGTTTGACGATGCGCCGCTGGGCGGCCTCATCGCAGGCGATCGCTTCGGCTTCACGATCACCGGCACGGTCACGATGAGCGGCGAGAGTGACGCGCTGAAACGCTCGAAGGCGTGGGTGCGCCTGGGCCGCTATGCCAACGGCGACGGCTTCGAGTTGTGCGGCGTGCAGATTTTGCAGTTCTTCCAGAGCATAGATGATCTGGAGAGCTGGCCGGAGTACGCGATAGACACGGTGACTGGCGGCTGCGCGACGTTTTACCTGAAGCGCACGCTGGACTGGAATTACAGCCGCGACGACGATCATAGCAAGTCGGGCATTTACTGGACCAACAAGATTCCGGGCCTGCCCAATGTCGATCTGCCGCTCGAGTTCCGCGTGCGCGATTACTTCTCTACCGCGCGCCTCACGATCACGCCGCGCAAGCCCAAGATCAACGGCGTCGTCTCCACGGACATCTCGCTGGGCATCAAGCAAACGTGGGAGAACTGCGGCATTTTCGGGCTGGACTGCGACGTATACGATGAGAGTTACGAATCGCCGCCCAGCGTCAGTTACATCTACTTCGACATCATGCCGCGCACGCTGACGCAGTTGTGGAACTGGACTGAACTGACCAACCACGACCCCGACGGCGACGACATGGACGGCAACATCGATCAGGGCGTGTTCGGCATCGACAACGGGCTGTGCGGTTACGAGGGCACGCACCTCAAGTTGAGCAGCGAGCCGGGCGCGAACGACAACTTGAGCGATCGGTTTGAGTTGTTCGATTACGAATCGTCGCCGTGCCTGTACGACACCGACAGCGACAGCCTGCCCGACGATGAAGAGTTTGTGCTGGGCACGTATCCCGATAAAGCCGACACCGACGAAGATGGCTTAAGCGATGGCGAAGAAGCGGTGGAGTGGTATCCGTATGCGTCGTCGCTGGTCGTACCGTGGCGCATCGAGATGAACGGCGCGTATGCGGGTCTGCCTAATCCGGCCGCGTTCCCCAATCCGCGCCTCGCCAACGCCGACAAAGACGGCCGCAGCGATAAGAAAGAGAAAGAGCAGAAGTCCGGCCCCAGCGCCTTCAATCTCGAAAAGATCGACGTGTCGATCTCGCAGGAGTTGGTGTATGGCGGCGGCACGCGGATCAAAGTGGGCAGCTATCCGTGGCAGGGCGATCAGACTCTGGCGCAAACGCCGGTCTTGACGGTGGCACTGCCGATCGCGTTCAACAACGTTTCGACGAGTGCGAAGCTGTTGCCCGTCAACGCCAATCCGCAGTTGAATCAAGCCAACCCGATCGGTGGAATGCCTGCCAACAGTTACGGCTGGGCCTTCGCGCCGCTGGGGTTGAATCGGCAGTTCAGCACGACCATCACCGGCTTGCCTGCGACGATTCCGCCTGGTGTAGTGACTGTCACCGCGCAACTGAGTTACGTGGAAAGCGGCATCAGTCGCGTGGTGACGGACGCGGTCGAGTTGTTGATCAATCGGGGCGGGCCGATCATCTCCGTGACGCTGCCCACTTCGGGATCGATCGAGAGTGCGTTGTACAGTCCGATTCGTTTGCAAGGCAACGCCGATGATCCCGAAGGCGTGAGCAGTGTGCAAGTGTGCGTGAAGACTACGCCGGTCTGCACCGCGCCCGATTGGCACGCGGCCGTTGTCGGCAGCCTGTATGGATCAGGCTGGTATTACGATTTCACGCCGCCCGCCGATGGCACGTACAACCTGTTCGTGCGCGGCTACGATCAATACGGTGTGCAAGGTCCCATCGCCGGCCCGATCGTCTTCTATGCCGACAGCACCATTCCGTCCGGCGGCACATTCAACATCAAGCCGCTGCAATTCGTCAGCACGACGTTTAGCGTGGACTCGCTGGCCGCGTTCACGGTGACGGGCCGCTTGACAGAGACAACAGGCGGCGCATACGTATCGGGGCTGGGCAATGCGCAAGTGCTCGCTCAGCACATCACGTTGAGCGGCACCGAATACTTGCGCGGTCAATCGATCTTGTCCAATCCGGGCGCGGTGACCAGCGCCTTCAGCACGACGTTCTCACTGCCCATCGGACCCAACGGCAAAGCGTCGCCGTCCGCGCAGGGCCTGTATCTCTTGAACCTGGGCGCGATCGATCGGGCGGGCAACGTGCGCGCGAACAGCGATAGCACCTACGCGCTCGTCGACGACGATCCGCCTTTCACGTTCATCCGCCCGCCGCAGACGATCAGCACCACGACGATCAATCTGGGCGGCCGCGCGGATGACACGGCGTTGAACGGCGCGCGCAACACGTCGCCGGCGTATCCGATCTCGCAAACGCTGTCGAATCGTGACACCGCGTTCCTCGTCGATCAACCGGCCGATCTGCAAAGCGAAGGTCATATCATCGGCGACTTGAACGGCGACACGATCGACGATGTGGCGACGGTCACGTTCGATCCCGCCAAACCGATCGAGGTCGGCATCTTCTTCGGCAAGCCGAATGGCTACACCTCGACGCTGGATTACACCCAGGCCGATGTGCGCATCTTCGGCGAAGTGGACTTCACCGGGCCGTATTCGTGGACACCGGGCGTGGCGATCAATCCGCCGGGTTTGTTCGACGTGAACGGCGACGGGATCAGTGAGTTGCTGATCGGCGATCCGAATGTGAACGCGGGGCATGGCCGCGCCTACTTGCTGTCAGGCCGCCGCACGTGGCCTGCGACGATCAACTTGAGCAGCGGCGCGGACTGGCGCATCAGCCCGGCAGCGACGCTGGCCTTTGGCGGCTCGGTTGCCAGCGCGGGCGACTTCGATGGCGACGGCCTGGCGGACGTGATCGTGGGCGCGGCCACGGATGGCACCGTTTACGAACCGATGTATCTCTATCTGGGTCGTGAGCGTGGCGTGCCCGCCGGCCCCTATCGCTACAATGGGCGCGTGTGCCTCATTCCGCCGTGCACACCAGCGTTGATGCCCAACCTCGCGGGCGTAGGCGATACCAACGGCGATGGCCTGTCCGACATCTTGATGGCCATGAACCAATCGGTGTGGTTGATCAACGGTCGATCGAAACCGGAACTGCCCACGTCGGCGCTGGCGTCGCTGTATGCCATCGCACGCTTTCAGGGTGACGGTCAGCAGCAAACGGTATCGCCCGCCGGTGATGTGAACGGCGACGGGCTGCGCGACATGCTGATCGGCGATCCGCTGCCCGGCGTCTCGCGCCTGCACGGGGTGTTTGGCCGCAGGCCCGAAAATCCCTTCCCGTTGGTACCGTCGGCGCTGTCGTTGACGGTCGGTTCAGACCTCTCGTTCAAAGAGATCGTCGGCGCGGTCGGTTATCCGCCGCTGGGTGAGGGCCTTGCGCCCATGGGCGATCTCGATCGCGATGGCAAAGACGACTTCGCCTTCGGGCGCGCGGGCGTCAGCGGCGGCGCGGCCATCGTGCTGAGCGGTAGGACGCCGTGGCTGCGCGATATGCCGTTCATCAGCGCCACGCTGTTCATCTATGGTACACTCGGTTCGCAGCAAGCGGGCGGCTACTTGAGCGCGGGTGACATCGACGGCAACGGTATCCGCGACATCATGGTCGGTGCGCCGGGCACCAATGCGTCGTTCCTGCACGAAGCCGATCTGCCGTTCATGATCCCGTCGGGCGTGGCGCGCGTCGAAGTGGGCGTCACCGGCCCGATCACGAATCCGAATTTGCCGTACACGTCCACGCTGCCGACAACGTGGCAAGTGGCGACGTTGGGCATCCCGAACGCCTCGATCACACCCTTGAGCGCGACACTGACCTTTGGAGCCGACGGGGACTATCGGGTGTATGCCCGCGCCACCGATCGCGCGGGAAATCAACTGCCGAATCGAGCGTGGTTTATCGGCGAATCGTTCGTCAATCGCAGCGCGGCCGCTATCCCCACGATCAGCGGCACGCTGAACACGCCGATGTTGTATCGTGAAGGTTTCCTGCGCGTGAACATCAGCGGCACGTTGATCAGCCCCAATCCGATTCAGGCGTTCCGCACGTTCGACGGCGAACGCTGGACGCGCCAGCCGCTCTTCTTCACTGCGCCCGGTCCGTGGTTCGATCAGTCCAACATCGAACGCAGCGATCAGCGCACAATCACGTTCCGCAGTGTGGCGCGTGATGCGTTTGGTAATGTGATTCACTCGATCCAGCGCGTGACGACGGACACGTTGATCGCGCGGCCCGTGATCAGCGGCAACTTGCAGGGCGATAAGTGGTACACCAACATCACGCCGACGCTGGTGATCACGTGGAATCCGATCATCGATGCGAATCCCATCACGCGCTACGCCGTGATCGATCAGATCAGCAATACGCTGCCGACGAGTGTAGTGGGCGTGAATCAAGTCTCGCGCGTGCTGGATGCGCCGGGCGCGTGGTATGCGCATGTGCGCGTGGTGGACAGCGCGGGCAATCAGCGCGTGGTGCACGACGGGCCGTACCTGATCAATCGCCTGCGCACGCCGTCTGCGATTCTGCCCGATGGCTTGCTCGACTTTGCGAACACGGAATACACCGAAGGCATGTTCGCCACCTATGATCCATACGCGATCCAGAAGCCCGCGTTGATGCTGGCGACGTGGGACGCGAACAAGTTGTATCTGGGCTTCACGGGCAGCGATTGGAATCTGGAGAAACGCTTAGCGATCTATCTCGACACGCAGGCGGGCGGCTCGACGAGCTCGCTTGGCCCGATCATGCCCGGCGGCGAAGCCGTTCATACGCTGCCCTTCGCGGCTGATTACGCGCTGGTGATCAGCGGTGTGCCGACGTACACCATCTACTCGAACACGGGCGCGGGCTGGATCATCTCGCCAACGAACGCCAGTTACGCGATCGCGAATGATGACACGGAGATCGTGTTCGATCGCAATGGCATCGGCGCGACGGCAGGCGTGCCCGTGTCGATGCTGGCGTATGTGGCCGTGAATGACGGCGTCGGCGCGATCATCCCATCGGGGGCGCGCATCTCCACGACGCAGATCATCACCGGGCCGATCACGTTCACCGATAAAGTCTACTGGCCCTCGCTGGCGAACGGTTATCCATCGGTCGCGTCCGATCTGCCCACGCAGTGGATCGCGCCGCTGGTGAAGATCAATCCGGGCTTCAAGACGCAGTTGCAGCCGAATGAAGTGGCGACGCTGACGATCACTGTCAATAACGTGGACGTCCTGTCATACAACAATCAACCGATGACGGTGACGCTGGGCCAGGCGCCCGCGTTGATGAACTTCGTGAGCCTGATCGGTGGCGCGAGCTGCCAATCGTGCCCGGCCAACAGCCGCCAGTGGGTGCTGCAAGTGGATGCGAGCGCGGGTCAACCGGCGACGGTAACGTTGACGGCGAAAGCGCTGACGCCTGCTTCAACCGGCGTGTTCAGCGTGCCTGTCTCGGCGACGCTGGCCTATCAAGGCTTGCCGAATCTGCCGCAGCCGCCCGCGACCACGGCGTATGCCATCGACAACAGTGTGGGCAAAGCCAAATTCGCCAAAGTTGGCCCGATCGTGTTTGCGCCGCCCGGCGTGTTCAAACTGCCGCTGTACATCGATCTGGGCAGTCCATTCCTGATGTGCAAGGCGCAGTCGGTGAGTATCAACAAGGGCGCGGGCTTCAGCCTGTTGGGCGCGCTGGGCGCGGTGCAGAGTGTGACGCATACGCTGCCCGCCGGTTACAACCAGTTGTGGACGCTGCAAGTGCAGTCCACCAATGGCAAAGTCTCGACGGACACGGTGACGGTGAAGACCGATGGTCTGGTGCCGTCGGTGCAGTTCACGCCGACGCTGGTCTTCACCAAAGCCTTCGGTTTGCTGAAAGGACTGGCGTTTGATGATTCCGGTTTCCTGAGTTCGGTCGAGGTCAGTCTGAACGGCGGCGCGTTTAAGAAGGCGCTGCTGGGTGATGGCTCGGTGCTGGTGAATGCGCCGCAGGTCGGACAAGTTGAGTGGACGCTGCCGATCGATGCGGCCAACACCGACGGTGATCCGCTGCAAGTGGTGGCGCGGGCCGTTGATGCGGCGGGCAACGTCGGGCCGAACAGCGCACCGATCACGATCACACTGGACACGACCGGGCCGACGATCAACGTCAGCGATGCCGGCTCGACGGTCAGCGGCACGGTCTTCGATGGATCGGGTGTGAGCGAAGTGGCGATCAGTCTCGACGGTGGGACGACATATCAACTCGCGACGTTGAACGGCAGCAACTGGTCGTTCAATCGGACGACGTGGGTTGGTGGCACACCGATCGCGTTCGTCATGATCCGTGCGCGCGATGTGTATGGCAATGAATCGCAGACGGTGGATGTATCGGATGTGAAGCACGTGTATCTGCCGGTGGTTCGACGGTAAAGCCATTCACCGCGAATTGACGCGAATCAACGCTAATCATTCGCGAAGATTCGTGTTGATTCGCGGTTTAACTTTTCAACAAGAAGGGTGAACGAATGACCGACGCTTATGCCAAAGCCGTGATGACTTACGCGGGCTACGGCTTTGTGATCGGCTTGCCGGTGTCGGCGCTGCTCAATCACTTTCTGCCAACGGATGGCTTCTCGCTGGGGCGGTTCCTGTTGTTGCTGGTGCTCACGATGATCATCACGGTGGTCGTGAGCATCCCGGCGATTGGCCGGCTGGCGGAAAAGATCGGCGGGCAGGAGGCGGCGCGGCTGCGGGCAGTGCCGATGGAGGCAGCGATCGTGTCTGTTGAGCAGACTGGCACATCGAAGCGCGGTGAGTGGCTGTATGTGACGTTGACGCTCGATCTCACACTGCCTGATGGACGAGCACAGTCAGTAACAACCGATGGCTGGCGCATCAAGGCGATCGATGCGCCGCGCGTGCAGCCGGGGCAGAGCGTGGGGGTGAAGTTCGATGTGATACGGCCCGCGTTTGTGTTTCCCGATGTGGGTTGGATTCAACAGATATGAATCTCACCGCGAATTGACGCGAATGACCGCGAATCATTAGCGTGGATTCGCGTTCATTCGCGGTTGAAAGGCATGGAGCGACCGTGATTTCTTTGCGACGCATCTTCTTTGGAATGGGACTGTACGCTGCGTACATCTTTGCCATCATCGCGCTGGCAGAACCGCGCAGAAACTCCACACTCTACATTGTGTTGTTAGCGGCGGGCACTGCGGTATTTCTGGCGGCCATGTTCAGCGGCTTCCTGACGACACCCGGCAACTATCGGCGCATCAAGGCGAACGGCGTGGAGGCTGCGGCGACGATCCTCGCCATCAGTGACACGGGCGTGACCATCAACAAGAATCCGTATGTGAAGCTGCGCCTGCGCGTGGAACCGATGGGCATGATGGCGTACGAGACCGAGGTGAAGGCGATGGTGTCGCGCATCGCGATTCCAAGGCCGGGGGAGGGTGTGCGGGTGAAGTTCGATCCAAACAAGCCGGAAGATGTGATCGTGATCTAAAGATTGATCCACGAAGAACACGAAGGCCACTAAGTTTTCTTCGTGCTGCTTCGTGTCCTTAGTGGATCATGTACAAGGGGGGAAGCATGTTTACTTCAAAAGTGTGGCGCGTGATCGCGTGCGGATTGATCGGGTTAGGGGCGGTGGCCGTTGTGTTGTCCATCGGGCAGACGCGCGTGCGTGCCAGCACGCACGCCGAATCGAGTGTAACTGCGCCCGATGGCAACGGCGGCGCGACGGTGCAGGGCATTAGCGCGGGCGGCAATCATGTCTGCGCGCAGATGAGCAATGGCCGCCTGTTGTGCTGGGGCAGCAACAGCTCCGGCCATCTGGGGGATGGCACAACCACGCCACGCTTTATGCCGGTGGATGTGGTGAGCGTCACCAGCGGCGCCGGCAGCGTGGTCGCCGGCGGCATGATGAGCTGCGCCATCATCAACGGCGGCGTTAAATGCTGGGGCGCCAACAACGTGGGACAACTCGGCACCGGCAACCTCACCGGCAGTAGCGTGCCGACCGATGTGGTTGGGCTTTCGAGCGGTGTCACGACAGTTGGGCTTGGCGCCAACCATGCCTGCGCCGTGGCAGACGGCGCGGCCAGGTGCTGGGGCTACAATCTCGACGGCCAATTGGGAACCGGAAATAACAGCAACACCACCGTGCCGACGGATGTGGTCGGCCTGAGCAGCGGCGTGACGGCCATTGACGGCGGCTCGAACCACTCGTGTGCCATCGTCGATGGCGGCGCTAAGTGTTGGGGCGCGAATGGCAGTGGACAACTCGGACGCGGCAGCAATTCGCCTTCATCAGTACCGGTAGATGTGAGCGGCTTGATCGGGGGCAGCAACGTCACCTCGATTGCGGCGGGCGGGGAACACAGCTGCGCCATCGTCGCCGGCGCAGTGAAGTGCTGGGGCAGCAACCAGTACGGGCAGCTGGGCACGGGCAACATCACGAACACGACTGCGCCGACGGACGTGATCGGGTTATCGAGCGGCGTAACCTCAATCGCGGCGGGCGGCTGGCACTCGTGTGTGCTGACCTCGGGCGGCGGCGTCAAGTGCTGGGGCCGCAACGACGTGGGGCAGCTGGGCATCAGCAGCACGCAAAGCATCAGCGTACCGACGGATGTGGTGGGCCTGACCAGCGGCGTGACGGCGATTACGGCGGGCGGCATCAGCGCCGGCACTTCGTCAACCTGTGCGCTGTTGAACACCGGCGCGGTGAAATGCTGGGGCAACGCCGTTGTGCTGGGCGATGGCGTTGCCAACGACAACGCCCGCACCCCGCGCGACGTGCTGGGCCTGCCGGAGTATTGCATCTTCACCACCGCCTTCGGCAATGACTGGGCCAACGTGCGCAACTGGAGCAACTGCGGCGGAACCTCGCCTCAACCCGGCGACTCGGCCGTGATTGGACGCCCGTACGCCTCCGGCCTGATCCCGCAAGTGTACGCGACGACGACCGTGGTGTTGAACCGGCTGCGCGTGATCGGATCGTTGAACCTGCTGGGGCCGCTGACGGCCAACCACGTGTTCAACGATAATCCGGGGAACATCAATCTCAACGTCCAGGCCAATTACCAGCTCTACCTGTTCAACTCGGCCAGCCTGACCGTCACGCAAAGGTTGACCTGGTCGCTCGGCTATGCCAGCAGCGACTCGGGCGCGTTCGTTATCCCGCCCGGCGCGACAGCGAATATCATTGGCGCTACGCCCACCACGAACAACGTGTTTTATGCCCGCATCCGCAACTACGGCACGGTCAACATCGGCCAGGCCCAGATGGGAGCGCATTGGACGAACGAAGCGAGCGGCGTCATGAACTTCAACGGCGGCGTAAAGGTGGGCACGAGCGGCGCGTTCACCAATCGCGGCGTCGCTAACATCAGCGGTACCAACAGCCTCGTAACGGTGTATCAGTACAGCGGCACACTCAACGTGAACGGCATCGTCACACGCACCGGCAATTTCTTCGGCATGTACCTGTACGGCGGCGTGCTCAATGGCACCGGCATCATCTCGGATGCGGTGGACAACATCGGCGGCGTGGTCGCGCCCGGCGGGTTGAACCATGCAGGCTCGCTCACCATCGGCGACTACTACCGGCAAAGCCCCACGGCGACGTTGAGCATCGACATCGGCGGATCGATCACCGGCACGTTCGATCAGCTCAACGTGGCGAACACGGGCGAGCAGCAATTCTATCCGGGCCGCGCCGACCTGACCGGCACGCTGGTGATGAATCAACTCAATGGCTTCACGCCGCAAAGCGGCGCTGAGCTGCGCTTCATGAAATTCAACGTTCGAAACGGCTGGTTTGGCGTGGTCAACAACGCCTTCGCGCCGGCCTTCATTCCGGCGGCGTATGCGACGTATGCGGCGTTGATCGAGGGCAGCAGCGCGAACGTGAGGCTGTCGGCCAAAGCCGATATTTACTCGGTGCAGTCCGGCGTGAACAACGGCTATACGCTGGCCTTTGAGAATCCATTCAATCAAGCAGTCACGCTGCAAGCGGTCACGCACACGCTGCCGATCAGTATCACCTATCGACCGGGCACGTCATCGGGCGGCGCGGGCGATCCGACGATTACGACGATCAATGGGCGGCAGCAACTCCGCTGGAACTTAGCTCAGCCGATCGGGGCGGTGAGCGTCTCCACGTTCAAGTTCGGCGTCGCAGTCAATCCTTCGGCCACCATCGGCACGTACACATCGACCATCGCCGCGCATACCAGCGCCAACGTGCAAGATGTTTCTTTGCCCGGTGCAGCCGCAATGTTGATCCAGGTGCCGACGACGGTCAGCAACACGTTTACCTTGCCGGGCACGGTGATGCCGCGTCCGGGCCTGCCACCGCTGATCAACGTGAGGCGCGGCAACTCCGACGAGCCGTTCCTGGTGCAGACTTATCTGGCGTGTCCGCCCGGCAAGACCTGCAACGATCCCAACACGGATCTCTTTTTGGTGACATTGAAAGTGGCGGGTTTCAGTTACACCATGACGGCGGGCATCGCGCCGCCAACGCCAACGCTTCAATTAGCGTCACTGCGAGCGCCTGTTGCGAAGCAGTCTCCCGAAAACATTGAGATTGCTTC
>JACRBO010000541.1 GCA_016219235.1 Chloroflexota bacterium | reverse complement strand
CGATCGTCCGTGCTACGACCCGCTCCTCCAGTTCGTCCGCATGGCGGCGCACGGCTTCATTCAACTGTGCGTTTTCAATGGCGATGGCGGCTTGATTGGCAAAGGCGGCTACGGTTTCGCCCAACTCTTTGGTATAAGCGCCGGGTGTGGCGCTATCGACGTTGAGGATGCCCAGCAGCCGGCCCTTCACCCGCAGGGCGGCGCCGATCCACGATCGGGTGTATTCGCTGCCGGGGTGGATGATCCAGCGTGGATCCGCCTGCGTATCGGACAGCGTCAACACGCGCTGGTGCACGGCCCCCCAGCGTTCTTCCAGCGTCGATTTGGATACCGCGCTGATGACATCGCGCATCACAGCCGCATCGGGGAAGCCGCGTCCGGCTGTCAACATCAATCGATCACCCTCGACCAGCTGCACGGACACGCTGTCATAGGTTACCACGCGCGCCAACAAGTCGAAGAGATACTCAAACACGTCATTCAGGCTCATCTGCGCCGTCAATAGCGCGCCGACGGCCTGCAGCGTTTGCGCCAGCCGCAGCTGCCTGCGCTCGGCGTCAAACAGCCGCGCGTTTTCAAAGGCGATGGCCGCCTGCCCGGCGATGGCCTGACACAGCGCAATCTCGTCGGGCGTAAACGTGCGGCGCTGGCGGGATTCCCACAACTCGATATACCCGAACACATTTGCCCGGGCGGTCAGCCCCACCGTCAACATCGACCAGCAGCCGTACTGGCGCAGGTGGGCCGTCCGATCGGGTTGCAAATCCACGTCGTCAACGTGAGTGATCTGGCTGCCGCCGGGACGTTGCCAGATCGGTTCAGGCCCATAACCCGTTGCCAGATCGTACGTCACCCCCACATCAGAGACGCGCTCCGGTTCAGACGCCGCCGGCCCGTAATAGTCCACCACCACCGTTGACGTGTTGGCTGCCCGGTTCCATTCATACACGTATACGCTGGTCGCGTCGATGGCGCGCCCTATCTGCTCGGCCAGGCGCTTCAGCACCGTCGTCAGATCGAGACTGGACGAGACCGCCGTGCTGGCGGCCAGCAGCGCCGACTGCTCTTTCAAGCCCTGCCGGGTTTCTTCCAGTAACCGCACATTTTCCAGCGCCACGGCCGCCTGATTGGCCAGCGTCTGGCAAAGTTGAACTTCGGCCCCGGTCCAGCGGCGGGGCGTGCGGCTGTCCCAGATGACGGCATAAGCGCGCACGGTGCCGGCCACATTCATGGGCACCCGCAGGCTGCTCTGGCCGCCATAGGCCAGCAGCTGCTTCACGGCGACCGGTTCCGCTTGCGGATCATCGATCACTGTAATCGATGCCTGGCTGTGGCGCAGGGCAGTCAACGTCTCAGGCAGATCGTCCATGCTGTAAGTGGCGCCCAGATCCGACACGCGCTCCAGGCTGTTGGCGGCCGGACTGAAATACTCGGCCAGCATGTGAACGACGCTTTCGACCAGATCGATCGACAGCACGTACACACTGGTCGCATCCACCGCTTCCGCCAATCGCTGCGCGATCGCCTGGAGCACGGTGGCCCGATCGAGTGAGGCGGTCATGGCCCGGCTGCCGTCGAACAACACAGCCAGCTCCTTTAAGCGCAGTTGAGTTTCATCAAATAACTGGGCGTTTTCCAGCGCCACGGCCGCCTGCACGGCAAAGATCTGGAGCCGTTCGGCGTGGAGGGGCGTGTAGAAGTTGACTGTGCTGCTATCCAGCGCCAGCATGCCGATGACCTGACCATTGATGATCATCGGGGCCACAATGTTCGATTTGATCCAGTCGATCCCGTCCACGTGGGTCCAGGCCGGATCGGTGGCGGTGTCGGCAATGAACCAGGGCCGCTGCGTTTCGATCACGCGCCGCAGGTTGGGCGTCTGCGCAATTACAAAGCGCAGCCGGCGAACCTGCGCCGCCCGATGGGCGTCCTGGTACCCGACGGCCCGCATCACGCGCGCGACGCCCTGTTCGATCAGCAGCAGCGTGGCCACGTCATTGGGCACAATGCGGCCCACCGTGGATAAGATACGATCCAAAACCTCATCAAAATCAAGCGTGCCGGCCAGCACACTGGCGGTATCGCGCAACGCCTCAGCCAGCGCGTGCTGTTCACGTTCGGCCTGAAACAATTTGGCATTCTCAATGGCCACGGCCGTCTGATTGGCAAAGGTCTGCAGGCGTTCGGCGGCGACCGGCGTGAAGAAATCGACTTCGCGACTATCCAGCTGGATGAAGCCGATCACATTGTCCCGCAGGTGAATGGGCGCGCCCACATACGAGCGCTGCCAGCGCGTCGACGGCGAATCGAGCCAGCCCGGGTAGGCGTGCGTGTCGCCGATGATGAAGGGCTGGCCGGTCTCCAGCATCTGCCGCAGATTTGCCACGGTCATCACCGGAAAACGCAGCTGGCGCACCGCGCTGTCCAATTCCGGCGAGATGCGATCGTAGCCGTGGCAGCGCGCCACGCGAGCCACCGGCTGGCCCTCTTCGAGGTTGATCAACATGATGTTGGCGATATCGTGCGGCACAACGCGCTCGATATTTGCCAGCACCCGATCGAGCACCTCGTCGACGTTGAGCGTGCTGTTCAGAGCCGCGGCCGTATCGCGGAGCGCTTCGGTGAAGGTGCGCTGTTCGCGCTCGGCGGCCAGCAGCTGCGCGTTCTGATCAGACAGGGCCGCAAATTCGCGCTCACGCAGTTTAACGGCGGTGATGTCACGCGACATGCCTACCAGGCCTACGATCTGCCCGGCCTGATCGAAGAGGGGATTCTTGCTGACGGAGAACCAGCGGGGCCGGCCGTCGCGCGTCGGGTTGTATTCCTCGCGGCTGAGCACGGGCTGCCCGGTCTCGATGATGCGGCGTTCTTCGGCCCACATCAGCGCGGCCAGTTCCGGAGGAAAGAAATCAAGGTCGGTCTTGCCGATGGCCTCTTGCGGATCGGCGACGCCCAGCGCAGTGGCCTGCGCCTGGTTAATGCGCGTGAAACGCGACTGAGTGTCCTTGAAGTAGATGGTGTCAACGGTGTTATCGAGCAGGGTGCGCAGTACGTCGCACTCCTGCGTCAAGGCCGAATAGCGCTGTTCCAGCGCAGCGCTGGCGCGGAGACTGCGCCGGATCAAAATGTAGATCAACAGGGCGCTGCTGCCGACAAACACAACCGCTTTGACAATGGTCCACTGGTCGCTCGCCGGCCCGGCGAGCACCAGGTCGTCTACCTGTAGGCCGATCAGCGCTATCAACGCATAAATCAGAGCAATCCGCAAGGCTGGCCGGTGGCGTGGCGTGGAGAGGGCTGCACGCGGCGCAGACCCGGAGTCGGTTTGGCTCATTGACAACTCGCTCGCTTTCTATCCGGTGATGACACTTCGGCGGCGGCACACCTGACGCGGTGCATTCAGTGCGAGAATAATACTACAAATCAGCGGGCGGGATGAGGGTGTTTTGCGGTGTGAGGCGCGCCGGCTGCAGCCAGACCGTAAAAATCGCGCCCTGGCCCGGCGGACTGTCCAGGGTAATATCGCCGCCCAACTGTCCGGCGATTTCGCGACAAATGGCTAACCCCAGGCCGGTGCCGGGTGTGCCAGATTTGCGGCCTGCTTCGCCGCGATAAAAGCGCTCGAACAGATGCGGCGAATCTTTGGCCGTAATGCCCGGGCCGGTATCTTTCACCGTTAGCGTGACCCAATTGCGATCGCTGCGCTGCCGGTGGCCCGTGCTGAGCGTAATCGAGCCGCCGGGCGGCGTATAGTGCGCGGCATTGGTGATCAGGTTTGACATGATCTGGATCACGAGCGCAGCATTGGCCTGCGCAGGCGGCAGGTTAGCCGCCAGCCGATTCTCCAGCAAGAGCCTGCGCTCTGCAATTAACGCCGCCCGATCTAGCACGAGCTGTGCGATCAATTGGTTCACATCGGTCGGGGCAAGCGTAATGGGCAGCTGCCGCATGTCGAGTTGCGAGAGGTTCAGCAGGTTCTCGATCAAGTTTCCCAGGCGCGTGCTTTCGCGCAGCAGTGTCTGCAAATACTGCTCGCGCTTTTCCGGCTGGCCGTGCACCAGCATACCGAGGTACAGCTTGACGTTGGCGAGCGGGGTGCGCAGCTCGTGGCTGACATTGGCGACAAATTCATCCTTGAGACGATCCACTTCTTTCTGGCGGGTAATATCGCGTTGCAGACTCACAAAGCCGATGACCTGGCGATTGGCCGCCAGCAGCGGGGCGATGATCATGGCCGTGTCGTACAGGCCGCCAGCCCGATGTCGGTTGACGACCTCGCCGCGCCAGACCTCGCCCTGCAAAATAGTCTGCCACATGTGATCGTAGGTGGCGACTGATGTGCGACCGCTGCTCCACAGGCGCGGCGTCTGGCCCAGCGCCTCAACCGAAGTGTAACCGGTAAGCCGCTCCATCGCGGGGTTCATATACTCGATCGTGCCGTTGACGTCCGTAAAGACAATGCCTTCACCAGCCGTATCCAGGATGGCTTGCAAGCGCTGACGTTCGCGCTCGAGCTCGGCGGTGCGCTGCGCTACGCGCTCTTCCAACCCGGCGGCATAGCGCTGCAGCTGCTCGTACAGCTGCGAGTTTTGAATTGCTACCCCGGCCTGGTCGGCAAACGCCTGCAAGTTGTGCGCGTGCTGCGGTGTAAAGAAATCGACAGTCTGGCTGTAAAGATTGAGGAAACCGACGACTTGCCCGCGGGCCCGAATGGGCGCGCCCGCGTGTGAGCCGACCCACTCAAACCGGGGTAGTATCACCCATTCCGCATAGTCGCGCACATTCGCCACAAGGCTGGCCTGGCCGGTCTCCAGCATCGCGCGCAGGTTGCCCGCCTCAGCCACCGACAGGTGAATGCCGCCCTCGGGCACGGTGATGCCCGGCCGCAGGGTCAACCGGACTGAGTGGGCCGTCTGGCGATCGCTGTTGAGCAGTAAAACACTGACGCAATCGCAGGGCGCGATCCGCTCGACGTTGGACAGGATCAGGTCCAGCACCGACTCAAAATCCAGCGTGCTATTCAGCGCGGCGGCGGTATCGCGCAGCGCTTCGGCCAGCGTGCGCTGCTCGCGTTCGGCCGTCTCAACCCGTTTGCGCTCGGTGATGTCGATGATGAAGCCGCGCAGGCCGACGACGTGCCCGTCGCGCAGAATGGGGCTGGCATAGACGACCACCGGAAAGGTCTGGCCGTTGCGACGTACCGCCAGGTATTCTACGCCTGCCAGCGTCTGGCCTTTTGCCAGGCGTTTGAGATGCCGGGTGCGTCTGCGATCGGCGGGGCTGATGGTCTGCAGCATGTTGAAGCCGCGCGCGACTTCGTCCGGGGTATAGCCAAACACCGCATATCCCATGCGATTGACAAACGTAATCT
>JACRBO010000546.1 GCA_016219235.1 Chloroflexota bacterium | reverse complement strand
CATTTTTGCTCTGCTGTTTTTTGGCGTGATCTTGGTCGCGCCGGGTGTGTTCTTCAATCCGTTGCCGCCCTATTCGCTGGCCTTGTCCACGCTGGCGCCTACACCGACCGTTGCCCCGACGCTGCCTGCCACCTGGACGGCGACGCCTGCGGTGACTTTTGCGCCAACCCCCACTCGCCCGACGCTGACACCCACGCCAACGCGCACGCTGCGGCCCACGCGCACTCCGCTGCCGACGGAAACATCCACGCCCACCGTGACGCCCACGGCGACGGAGGATATGTGCAAATCTCTCAAGCTGTTGGGGCCGCCGCCCGGTCAACACTACGCGCAATATGATCCTGTAACCGTCACGTGGGTGTTTGGCCGAGCGTTGGCCGCTAATGAGCACTTTGATGTGTTGCTCGATCCGCCGGGCAGCGGTATGGGGTCCATCGGCTGGGCCGACGAAGCCAATCCCAAGAATAAGAACTGCGGCGCTTTTTGCGAATTTCAATTTGCCGTGTGGGGCATCTATCCGGGCGGTCGCTTCAACTGGACGATTGGGCTGATTCGCGTCAACGCCGAAGGCAAAGTCGTCGCCAACGTTTGCCCGCCGCCTGATCCGTACTTCTTTGAGCATTAGGCCTGATGAAAGACGCGCGGACGCTGAATCGGCTGACGGCCCTGACTTTGCTTGCCTCAGGTGTTGTGCTGGTGTGTTACGTGATCGTCCTGATTTTCCCGCAGATTCCGCTCAATCCGTTTCGGCCGGAAAGCATGGCGCTCGTGGCGACGCTCACGCCGACGGCGACCGCGACAGGCACTTTGCCGCCGACCTGGACGCCGACGGCCGTTGCCAGTCCAATCGGGTCACGCGCGACGTTTACGCCTGAGTCAACGGCGACGACGCGTCCCACACGTACGCCGACGATCATTCCCTCGCCCACGATCGATCCGCGCATCCCCACGCGCTCGCCATTCAAATTCACCAGTACCGCGCCCGTTTTGACATCTGATCCGTACGGCGCGGCCTGCGGCAACTGGGGCGGCGTGGGCGGGCAAGTGCTTAATGTGGACGGTTCGCCGCTGGCCGGAGTGACGGTGGTGGGGTGGGGCGGCCCCATTTCTGAGCAAAACAAGAAGGTGTTTGTGTCTGGCAGCGATGCGCGCATCAACAAGTTTTACAACGGCGAGGCGGCCTACGAATTGTATATCGGTGCACCCGGCGATTTTGACTTCAACGTGGTCGTATATGAAAACGGGCGGCCTGCCTCAGCCGTGGTGAAATTTCGCATGTATAATGACTGCACGCGCGATCTAGCGCAAATCAACTTTCAGCGGAATCATTAAGTATGGCTAAACGACGTATTCGCTTATTCAACCAGTCCCGGCACGCCGAAGCCCCCGTCGATGCGCAGGCCGATGCGGTCACCGTCGCCAAAGATCGCACCCAGCTGTTCAATCAACTGACGCTGCTGTTGCTGGCGCTGACGCCGATCGTCTTGATCTGTTATGTGACGATCTTGCTGTTCCCGACGATGCCGCTCAATCCGCTGCCGCCCGTGGCACTGCAACCGCCCGCTATCGTGCCGCCGACCGGCACGCCGACTGAAACGCCCACCGCGACTGCCACGCCGCGCTCGACCAATACGCCGACTGAAGCGCCCACCGCCACACCGTCACCCACTGTGATGCCGACCGAGCCGCCCACGAATACACCTGAGCCGACGCTCACGGGTCGCCGCGGGCCGACTCTGCCGCCGTCCTTAACGCCGTCGAGCACGCCTACGCCGATCGTGACGTTGAGTGTGACGAAGTCGCCGTTTAATTACACGGCGGAGGTGATCTATCAACGCGCGCAGTTGTACGGCACGAACTGGGCAGGAGTGGCTGGCCTGGTATTCGGGCTTGACCGCAAACATCAGCCCAATATCATTGTGCGTCTGTGGGGCGATGATCCCGTAGGCGTAGAAGGCCGCACGTTGCCGTCCGGCACGGCCATTCAATATGGGCCGTCGGGCTGGGAGTTTACCCTGAGCGATAAGCCGGCCTTTGGAAAATGGAATCTGCAGTTATTGACCGACGACGATCAACCGCTGTCGCCCGTGATCGAGATCGAGATGAAGGGCGATCCACGCGCGAACCTGGCGTATGTGATTTTCAATCAGAATCATTAGCGAGTACTGACGATGATCTTCCATCCTCCCCGCTAACTCTTAACCTGCTTCACCCTTCAATGCGAGCGGCTCGCTAACGAGCGGCTGGCTCGCGCTCCTCCCTGTTGTTGGGCTGTGTCGTGCTGTTTGTCACATCGACCCAACTTCTACCAGAACAGGGAGTTTTGCCATGCTGTCTAAAACCAAATTGATCCGCGGTTCGGCGCTGTTAGCGATGGTGCTGTACGGCGTTGAATTGCTGGATGAACTGAACTATGGCCTGTACGGGGCAACGCTGCCTCAACTGCGTAATGACTTCGCGTTGACGTACACCCAGATCGGTTTGCTGTTTACGCTGCCGAGTGTGATCAGCGTGTTGATCGAACCGGCGCTGGGCCTGTTGGGCGATACGCGCCATCGCCGCACACTGGTGCTGATCGGAATTGTCTCCACCTCGATCGGTCTGGCGCTGATCGCCGCCGCGCAAACTTACGGCGTGCTGTTGCTGGCTTTTGGTACGTTGTATATCGCCAGCGGCGCGTATGTGAATCTGTCGCAGGCCACCTTGATCGATCGCGATCCGGCGCGCGCCGAGCAAACAATGGCGCGTTGGACACTGCTCGGCTCCATCGGTGTAACAGCCGGGCCGCTGTTGATGACGGTGCTGTTTTCGTTCGGCATCGCGTGGCGCGGCGCGTATGCGGCCCTGGCCGTGGTCGCGGCGCTGTTTGCCGTCGCGCTTTTTCAACAGCGGTTTGACGCGCACGACGGCGCGCACGCTGAGCCGCAGTCGGTGCGCGTGTTGGCGCGCAATCTGCTGGCCGCGCTGCGGCAGCGGTCGCTGCTCAAGTGGGTGATCTTGACCGAGCTGGCCGACTTCATGCTCGATAAGCTGCTCGAAGTGACCGGCCTGTACTTTCATGATGTGGCCGGCGTCAGCCTGGCTGGCGCGAGT
>JACRBO010000545.1 GCA_016219235.1 Chloroflexota bacterium | reverse complement strand
ACGCAGCAATTCTCAATTTGAGTTCTGCAAAGAACGTTGCCAGCCGTGCGGGCTCCCACGCCCGCGAAACCGACGGCGTGGGAGCCGTCTCTGCTGCCATATTGAGAATTGCTGGCGCTCACGAGTGCTGTCCGCCGCTCTGCTGGATCAACTTGGCGATGAGCGCCGTCCAACCGGTTTGATGGCTGGCCCCTAAACCCGCGCCAGTGTCGCCGTGAAAGTATTCGTGGAACAACACGTAATCACGCCAGTGTGGGTCGGTTTGGAACATGTCCGTGCCGCCATAAATCGGACGCCGGCCGTTGGCATCGCGCAGAAACAGGCTAATCAAGCGCTGTGCGAGATCGTGAGAAATTTCGTGGAGCGAGCGATATTGCCCCGAGCCGGTGGGCGACTCGACGCGGAAATCAGCGCTGTAGTAGTGATGAAATTTTTGCAGCGATTCGATAATGAGGTAGTTGACGGGCAGCCAGATCGGCCCGCGCCAGTTGGAGTTCCCGCCAAACAGGCCGCTGCGTGACTCGCCCGGCTCGTAGTCAACGCGGTGTGCCTGGCCGTTAACCTCCAGCACATAGGGTTGATCGGCATGATACTTCGACAGCGCGCGCACGCCGTAATCGGCGAGAAACTCAGCCGGATCAAGCATGCGCTTGAGCACGCGCTTCAAGCGATGCCCACGCAGTAGGGCCAGCAGGCGGCGTTCACCCTGGCCTGGCACTTCCCATTGTGAAACCAGGCTGGCCAGATCGGGCCGCTCGGTCAGGAACCATTCCATGCGGCGCTTGAAGCGCGGCAACCGATCGAGCACATCCGGCTCGATCGGTTCGACGGCGAACAGCGGGATCAGCCCGACCAGCGATCGGACCTTCAGGCGCCGGTTGGTGTGATCGAGATGCAGGACATCGTAGAAGAACTCATCGTCGTGATCCCACAGTTCGATACCTTCGCCGCCGAGATTATTCATCGCGCCCGCAATGTACATGAAATGCTCGAAGAACTTGGTGGCGACATCTTCATACGCCGGCTTCGTGCGCGCCAATTCCAGCGCAATCGCCATCAGGTTGAGACAGTACATGCCCATCCAACTCGTGCCATCGCTTTGTTCGATGTGACCGCCGGTGGTCAGCGGCGCGCTCCGATCGAACACGCCGATATTATCGAGGCCCAGGAAGCCGCCTTGAAAGACGTTCATCCCTTCCGCATCTTTGCGATTGACCCACCACGTGAAGTTCAAGAGCAGCTTGTGGAAGACCCGCTCCAGGAAATCGGTATCGCCGACACCGGTGAGCTTCTTATCGATCTTGTACACGCGCCACGCGGCCCAGGCGTGGACCGGGGGATTCACGTCGCCCAGCGCCCATTCATACGCCGCGAGCTGGCCGTTCGGGTGCATATACCATTCGCGCAGCATCAGGATCAGCTGGCGCTTGGCAAAGGCCGGATCGATCATCGCCAGCGGCACGCAGTGAAACGCCAGATCCCACGCGGCGTACCACGGGTACTCCCATTTGTCCGGCATGGAGATGATGTCCTGGTTGTAGAGATGGGTCCACTGCGAGTTGCGGCCCGTCAGGCGCGAAGCGGGCGGACGCGGCCCTTTAGGATCGCCCTTTAACCACGTGCCGACCTCGTAGTGATACCACTGCTTCGTCCATAACAGGCCCGCCCACGCCTGACGCTGCACGCTGCGTTCATCAGCGCCGAGGTCGTCGCGCTGGATTTCGGCATAGAATTCATCCGCTTCGCGGCGACGATCCTCAAATACCGGGTCGAACTGATCGAAGGGCCGTGTCGTAAATTGATCGGACAGGCGCAGCTGCACGATCATTGATTCGCCCGCGCCGACAGTCAGGGCGTAGTACGCGGCGGCCTTCGTGCCCACTTGCCGGGGATTCACTGGCGTTTTGTCGCGGTGGATCACGTAGTCGTGAAACGCATCTTTTACATAGAGTGTGTCGTTCGCGACGCCCCACAGCCGTTCCTTGTTGGTATCGTTCTCGGTGAACAACAGTTCCGGCCGGCCGGGGGTCATGTTGCAGTAGAACCAGCGCTCGCCCAGCACCGGATGCTGTGCGCCGATGGCACACTCGTTGATCACCCGCAGCTGCGGCCGGGCGGACGCGTCCCACGACCACGTATTCCGAAACCAGAGCTGCGGCAACACGTGCAGGCTGGCGGCTTCCGGCCCCCGATTGGCGATCGTGATTTTGATGAACACATCATCCGGCGTGGCTTTGGCATACTCGATGAAGACGTCGAAGTAGCGTTGGTCGTTGAAGATTCCGGTATCGAGCAGCTCAAACTCCGGTGCACTGCGATCGCGCCGGCGGTTTTCTTCAACCAGTTGTTCGTAGGGAAAGCGCGCCTGGGGATATTTGTACAGCAGCTTCATATACGAATGCGTCGGCGTGTTGTCGAGATAGAAGTAGTATTCCTTCACATCTTCGCCATGATTGCCTTCATTGCCCGCCAGGCCAAAGTAGCGTTCCTTCAAGATGGGATCCCGGCCGTTCCACAGCGCCAGCCCAAAGCATAGAAACTGGTTTCGATCGCAGAGGCCGCCCAGACCGTCTTCGTTCCAGCGATAGGCGCGACTGCGCGCGTGATCGTGCGGCAGATAGTCCCAGGCCGTGCCATCGGCGCTGTAGTCTTCGCGCACCGTGCCCCAGGCCCGCTCGCTGAGATACGGCCCCCACTTCTTCCAATCAGCGTGTCGATCGGTCGTGGCTTGCAGGCGTTGATATTCAAGCGTGTTGAGTACGGACATGGTCGCTCGCTGAGTTGGGTTTTCGCTCACAGGTAACTTCATGAATGGTACTGCATAGCCGGCCGGGCCGGCAGCACATTGGAGGAGCCGGGCGGGTCGTGGCCGCGCTTATCATACAGACGCGCCAGGTGCGGTGAATCTTACATCGCAGGTAAGATTAATCAAAGTCAGGCCGTCTGGCAGGCATGCGCTCAATCCATCGCCTGTTACACTATTGGTACGGCATTACGCCCGCCACTGTGCTAAACTCTGGCCCGGCTTCGGCCAACGCCACCGGCGCACTCGACCTCGCTACCGATCTGTATCGTTTAGTCCATAACCTGCAGGCTGAGGCGATTGAGGTCGAGCGGGGCGGCGTGAATTATGCCCGCTGGCGCGAGAGTCCTGCGTACACCCGGTATCAACAGTGTGCGCGCCAACTGCACGGACTCGATCTGACCTTGTTGGCCGGTCGCGAAGTCCAGTTAGCGTTTTGGATCAATGTCTACAACGCTTTGATGGTCGACGCGGTGATTCAATTCGGCGTCGCGCGCTCGATCCGGGAAGTGCGCGGTTTCTTCTGGCGCGCGGCGTACTCGATGGGCGGGCAGCGCTTCAACGCCCACGACATCGAATTTGGCATATTGCGCGCCAATGCGCCGCATCCGACAATTCCAGGCCCTCACTTTGCGGCCGATGATGCCCGTCTGAAATTCAGCCTGCCGCAGCGTGATCCGCGCATTCACTTTGCGCTGAACTGTGCTTCACAATCCTGTCCGCCGATCAACTTCTATCGGTCAGATCAGATCGATCGACAGTTGGATCTGGCCACGCGCGCCTTCATCAATGGCGGAGGCGTGAAGATCGATCGAGCAGCAGGTGAGGTGAGCTTATCAAAAATCTTTCAGTGGTATGCGCCCGACTTCGGCGCCGGGTGGCTGGCACTTGAGCGCCAGCAGCCACTCCTTGAGTTTGTGGCCGGCTACGTAGCGAACGAGAACGACCGTGCTTATCTGCAGCACGGTCGTCCGAAAGTCAAGTTTCAGCGTTACGACTGGTTCCTGAATCGCGTCGCGGTGTGAGCTTAAGCCGGCGACGCTTGAACCGCACGCAGCAGCGCCTCGAATTCTTCGCGACAATCCATGCACCGATCGAGATGATCCTGCACCAACGGCATCGCCTCGGCTGCATTCTTGCCCGCCAACACCAGCTCGGCAAACTGATCGAGCTGCGCAAAGCAGTCATCGCAGCCGATTTCATCCGGCCGGGTGTTGACGATGCTGCCGACCATTTTCTTGAGTGTCTTCAAATTAAGGGCCATCACGACCTCCCGCTTACTAGACGCGCCGGTGTTGCAGGTTCTTACTGATCGGCCAATTCGGCCAGCATGTCCTGCACGGAGAGGCCCTGGGCCGCCAGGCGTTTCTGCATCCGTTGCCGGGCATCGTGCATCAACTTATACAGCGCATTGCGGTTGGTGTTCATCCGCCGCGCCACTTCCTCCAGCGCCATCCCGTTAACCATCACCGCCAGCATCGCTTGCCGCTGCCGGTCGGTGAGCTCTTCCATCATCATCTGCTGCACCAACATCATGACAGAATCGCGCGTCATCACTCGCTCAGGGGAAGGCGCGGGATCGGCGAATTCGACCGGCATCGCGTCCGGTTCAGCCGGCATCAAATCATCCAGCGAGACATCGCGCCAGCGCCGACGGCGCAATTCGGTCAGCGCCACCCGCACGGCAATTTTTTGCGCCCACGTAGTGAAACGGCTCTCGCCCCGAAAGGTCTCCAGGCTGCGCAAGATCTTCATTAAAGCGTCTTGCACAAAGTCTTCGATGGCGGCCTCCGGATCGGCGCGCAGCCGATCGGCCAGAGCGAAGCCCAGCCCCCGGATCAGCATCGCCCGCAAATCAGCCAGGGCTTGATCGTCGGGTGTGTCCCGCAGGGCGGTCAGCCAGTCGTCATTCGATCGGTTAAGCATGGCGGGGATCGTCTTTCCTCAACGTGGAGCAAATTGTATCACAGGTGGGGTAAGAAGTTGCCGAATGGTGTCGTCCAGACTATGACGAGAGCGACACGCCGCGGGCGTGAGGGCCGTCGAAACTACAATTCAAAATCCGGAGGGAATTGACATGGCAACTATGGCAACTGTGAAACCGAATACCGTGAGTGGCGTGAAGGCGGGGATCGTGGCCGGGCTGGGCGGCGGCGTGGTCTTTGGCATGTTGATGGCGATGATGAACATGCTGCCGATGGTGGCCGGGCTGGTGAAATCCGACAGCCCCGTTGTCGGCCTCGT
>JACRBO010000065.1 GCA_016219235.1 Chloroflexota bacterium | reverse complement strand
GGGGTAGTGGAACGTTTTCGATCGGGCGTGGTCAACAGGTGTTCGGGCAAAACGTCTGCCACAAAGGTCCCGCTGCCCGTGTGGCCTTCAAGGTAGCCTTCGGCCAGCAGTTGTCGATAGGCGTTCAGCACAGTGTTGCGCGAGAGGTTAAGCTCATCGGCCAGGGCGCGCGTGGAGGGTAGTTTCAGGCCGCGTTTCAATTCCCCGGAGAGGATGGCCGCCCGCAGATGCGTGTAAAGTTGTTGATAGAGCGGCGTGTCCGGCGACGGTCGGAATGACTCTGGCTTAAAGATCGTCATTGCTCAGCAAGGAGGAAGGCGCAATGCACAATTCACAATGCACAATGCATAATGCATAATGCATAATGCATAATGCATAATGCATAATGCATAATGCATAATGCATAATGCATAATGCATAATGCATAATGAGTAGTAAGTGATCAGTGGTTTCACTTTTCACTTTTCACTCATCACTCATCACTCATCACTCGTCACTCGTCAGTCGTCACTCATCACTCATCACTCATCACTCGTTACTCGTCACTCATCACTTATCCGCATACGTCACGCGCACATCGTCAAAGCTGCCACTGACCCGGCCCTCGGGCTCCGCATCAAACAGCAGCCATAGCCACTGGCCGCGCTGCTGCGTGGGCAGACTCTTGCGCGCCACGCCGTCCACGTAAAACGTGATCTGCCCGTTAGCGTCGTCCCAGCCGATCGCCAATTCGTGTGTAGCGGGCAGGCCGCTGCCGGGTAGCAGCGTGAAACTTTGCTCGGTGCCAGAGTCATCATGACCGATGTAGACCGCCACCGTACCGTCCGACGGACTCATGCCCAGATACGCCCACGCGCCCGGTTGATCATCCAGCCCGTTTACTTCCAGACCGATGTCGCTGAAGCCGGCGGCGTCTTGCAGCGTCACGCGCGCCGATACCAAGTTTGCGTCGCGTTCGAACGCGCGATACAGGCCGCCGTCATGAAAGACCTTCTCGGCGTTGACGATCTCATACGTGACGCGCCCGTTCTTGATCGCAATCGCCGGGCTGTTCAGCGTGGTCGTCAATGTGCCGCGATACGTCCACCGGCTCGCGTCGATCGTTGCGCCGCTGAAATCGTCGATCAACACTGCGCCGCTGAAGGTGGCTGCCTGATCAGGTGGAGCGGCCGATCGAGTGAGGACGATCACGAGCGCCAGCACGAGCACGACGATCGCTGCCAACCCGATCGCGCCCGGCCACCCGATCATGATCCGCGCCCGATCGGGCCGCGGGCTGCGATCGAGTTTTTGGGCCTGCACGGGCAATGTCGCCCCCGAATCCAGCGAATGCTCGAAGGCATCGGCCAACTCGATCGCCGTCGCATAGCGCCCGGCTGGATCTTTTGCCAGGGCGCGCAAGATCACCCGCTCGCTGGCCGGGCTGATGGCGGAATTGATCGCGTGCGGCGCGGGCGGCGGCTCGGCCACGTGCTTGAGCATCACGGACATCGGCGTCTCGGCGTGAAAGGGCACATCGCCCGTGACCAGATGATAGAGGATGACGCCCAGCGAGTAGATGTCGCTGCGCGCATCGACGGGCTGGCCCTGCGCCTGTTCGGGCGACATGTAATCGGGCGTGCCGATGCCCACGCCGCTGGCCGTGATCTGCGCGTGACTGGCCATGACCTTGGCCAGCCCAAAATCCATGAGCTGCACCCAGTGGCCGTCTTGCAGCAAAATGTTGCCGGGCTTCACATCGCGATGGATAATGCCCTGCGCGTGCGCGTAATCGAGCGCTTCTGCGATCTGGCGCAGCAGCCGCGCGGCGCGCGCCGGATCGATCGGGCCGGCTTCCATCAGATTTTTCAGCGTGCCGCCCGGCACATACTTCATCACCAGATACGGCATCCGCTGGACCTGGCCGAAGTCGTACACGGGCAGGATGTGCGGATGATCGAGGTGGGCGATGGCCTGCGCTTCGATCTTGAATCGCTCGAGAAAACCCGGCTGATCGACCAGATATTCGGGCAGAATTTTCACGGCCACGCTGCGATCGAGCGCCGGCTGGTGGGCGCGATAGATCGTCGCCATGCCGCCGCTGGCCAGCGGTTCGATGAGCTGGTATTGACCGAGATTGAGGCCGGAGAAGTTGGACATGACGAGTGATGAGTGACGAGTGATGAGTGATAAGTAACTGGTAACTGGTAATTGGTGATCGGTAACTGGTAATTGGTGATCGGTAACTGGTCAACTGGTAACTGGTCAACTGGTAACTGGTCAACTGGTAACTGGTCAACTGGTAACTGGTCAACTGGTAACTGGTAACTGGTCAACTGGTAACTGGTCAACCGGTCAACCGATTACTGATTACCGATTACCGATTACCGATTGACCGATTACCGATTGACCGATTACCGATTACCGATTACCGATCACCAATTGCGCGCTAACTCCACCAACGCCCGCACACCAAAGCCTGTGCCGCCGCGAATGACATAAGGCAGGTGCGTGCGCGGATAGAGCGGCGTGTAACCGATCTTATCGACGACCATGCCGGCGATGTCCCAGTGCGCCCACGGATACGAAGCAAACTCGGCCAGGAAGATCGCGCTGGTGCCCACGCCGCCAAAGCGCCCGCCGGTGTTTTTGATGTCGGCGTTGTCGCTGCGCACTTTGTCCAGGTATTCATCGAAGAGCGGCAAACGCCACAATTTTTCGGCGCTGGCGTTGCTGGCGATCTTGACCTTGCGCGAGAGATCGTCGTCGTTGCAGAAGAAACCGGCGGAGACGTTCTCGCCCAGCGCGATCACGCACGCGCCGGTCAACGTCGCCAGATCGATCACGGCTTGCGGTTTGAAGTCGGCCGCATAGCACAGTGCATCGGCCAGAATTAAGCGGCCTTCCGCATCGGTGCTGATCACTTCGATGGTCTTGCCGTTGCGGGCGGTCAGCACGTCGGCGGGACGATAGGCCGCGCCGCCGGGCAAGTTCTCGCACGTGGGCACCAGGCCCACCACATGCACGGGCAGCTTCAGGCGCGCAATCGCTTCGACTGCGCCGATGACGGCCGCCGCGCCGCCCATGTCATCCTTCATCGCCTCCATGCCGTCGGCGGGCTTCAGGCTGATGCCGCCGCTGTCGAACGTGATGCCCTTGCCGACAAACACCAGCGGCGCGGCATCAGAGCCTTTGTATTCCAATTCAATAAACTGCGGCGGATTGATCGAACCTTGCGTCACGCCCAGCAGCGCGCCCATCTTCTGCTCGCGAATCCACTCGACGTCGTGTACGAGGCAGCTGACGCCCGCTTCGGCCGCGATGCGCTGCGCGGCTTCGGCCAACTTCGCCGGGGTCAAGTAGTTGGGCGGCTCGTTGACCAGATCGCGCGTGTGGTTGACGCCGATGCCGATGCCTTCGCC